>CAZPVR010000015.1:0-11943 GCA_964590365.1 uncultured archaeon | reverse complement strand
ATTACTTTTACTTTCCAAATTTTATTTTTCTTGATTTCCATTTGATGGTATGTTGCTGCTTTAACGTGCGTTCTAGTTTCATGTTTTTCTCTTTTTATTTCTTCCCCTTTGCAAATTGCTTCAAGCTTTAATTTTTCTTCATCTATTCTAACTTCAAATTTAGAAAAAGCTAAATTTTCTGAGTCGACAAAAACCAACAAGCTATTTAACCAGTTAAACATTAAAGATTGTAAATCATTTCCTTCTATTCTTACTTTTCTTTCAATTTTTGGCTCTATCTGTTTAGTATTTATCATTACTTCAAACATAGCTAAAGCAGCGTTGGCAAACAATTCGTTCAAATCCTTACCATAAGCTTCGAAGGCTACATCTGCAGTAGTTATGTCCAAAAACTTGAACTTCATATTTAAAAATTGTTCCTCGACAAGAAATTTAAATATATTTTCGCTACGGAAAAAATTCTAAGGCTTTAATATACATTTTTAATTTTTCACGGGATTTCGAAATCCCTTTTTATCCAATAAACTTCTTCTTCACTTCTTTCTTTTTCCTCTCTTTCTTCTTCAGCTTCCTCCTTCTTAAACTCTATTTTTACGCTTCTTATTTTTTCCGCAATTTCTTCCATTTCTTCTTCCGCAATACTCAAAGGCTTTGATTCTATTACAGGCATTTCATCGAAAACAGGGTATATCCTAACGTGAAAATGCTTAACTATATCTGAAGGAATTACTGAAAAAATTACTTCCTTAGGGTTTAAAGCGTACTTAATTTTCTTAGCAACTATCAAAGCTGAAAGAAAAACTCTTGCCGAAATTTCTAAATTTTCATCAAAACTCTCGTAATGCTGCTTTGGTATCACTATACTCATCCCTTTGCTCCTTGGATTTATATCTAAGAAAGCTAGCGAAATTTCATCTTCATGTATTAGCTTAGCTTTAACTCTTCCTTTTGCTATTTCACAAAATATGCACTCCATGGTTAAGAATTTAAAAATGAAAAATTTAAACTTTAAAAAGCATTTATTTAATTCCAATCAAATCTAATAAGTGGTTTGAATGGTAAAGCATAGTAAGCCTAAGGCCGGAAGCCTGGCATTTTACCCAAGAAAAAGAGCTAGGAGAATTTATCCAGCAATTAAATCTATACCTACAGAAAAGCCTAAGGTTCTTGGGTTTGCAGGCTATAAGGCTGGTATGGTTTCCGTAATTGTAGTTGATAGGGATAAGAATTCTCCAACTTTTGGTCAAGAGGTAGCGATTCCTGCAACAGTTCTAGACTGCCCTCCTTTAAAAGTCGTAGGGATTAGGGCCTATGAAGAAACAAAAAATGGATTGAAAGCTTTAACAGAAGTTTGGGCAAAGAATTTACCTAAAGATTTAGAAAGGAAGGTTAAGGTCAAGCCAAACGAAGAGAAAATGAAAGAAATGGAAGAGAAATTGGATAAAATAGCAAGGATAAGGCTAATAGTTTGCACTCAGCCAAGAATTTCTGGAATAAGGAAGAAAAAGCCAGAAGTTTTTGAAATCGAAGTAGGGGGAAAGGATGCGAAGGAAAAATTAGAATTTGCGAAATCTTTGCTGGGTAAAGAAATTAAAGCAAAAGACGTTTTTAAAGAAGGGGAGCTCGTTGATGTAAGAAGTGTTACGAAAGGGAAAGGAACTGAAGGGCCTGTGAAGAGATTTGGTGTAAAGATTCAACCAAGGAAGGCGCATGGAAAAAGAAGGCATGTTGGTACATTGGGGCAAGAAAGGCCTGGAAAAGTTAGGTTTACCGTTCCTCAAGCAGGCCAGCTTGGATTTCAAACAAGAACTGAGCTAAACAAGAGAATTTTAAAGATAGGTGAAAATGGAAAGGAAATAACTCCTAAAGGAGGATTTATAAGGTATGGTATAATAGGCTCCAATTACATTTTAATAGAAGGTTCTGTCCCAGGCCCTAAGAAAAGATTAATAATGCTGAGACCTTCTATTAGGGTAGGAAAATTTAAATTCTTACCATTAGAAGTTAAGGAAGTAATAGTTGGTGGTTAGAATGGACAGAATTGAAGAATTAACAAGAAAGATTGTTGAGTTTAGGGATGAAAGGGATTGGAAAAAGTTTCACAATTTTAAAGATTTAGCTATAGATATTTGTGTAGAGGCTGCAGAACTTCTAGAAATTTTTTTGTGGAAGAAAGAAGAGGAATTAGAAAAAGTTGCAAAGGAAAAAAGAAAGAAAATAGAGGAAGAATTAGCAGATGTTTTAATAACATCTTTACTTTTGGCTCATGATTTAGGCTTTGATGTTTATAAAATAGTTAAGGAAAAAATTGAAGTGAATGAAAGAAAGTATCCAGTAGAAAAGTTTAAAGGTGTGGCAAAAAAGTATAATGAGGTAGAAGAATGAAAGTAAGCGTTTTTGATTTGCAGGGTAATGTAGTAGAAAAGATTGAATTGCCGAAAGTATTTCATGAGCCTATAAGAGAGGATCTTATACTGAGAGCTTTTTTAGCAACGATGAGTAAGAAAAGGCAGCCTTATGGAACTGATGTAATGGCAGGAAAAAGAACTTCTGCTCATTATCATGGGGTAAGAAGGGAAAGATGGACTATGATGAATAGGGAAATGGCAAGACTTCCCCGTTTGCACGGAAAAGGAGTTCCATTACAACTAATTTGGGAAGCGAGATTTGTTCCAGGCGCTAAAGGAGGGAGGAAAGCTCATCCACCAAAAGTTGAGAAAATTTGGGAGCAGAAAATAAATAAGAAAGAAAGGAAAAAGGCAATTAGAGCTGCTATAGCTGCAACTGCTTTGAAGGAGTTGGTTTCAAAAAGAGGCCATAAAGTAGAGGAAATAAATGAGCTACCTATAATAGTTGAGGATAAGATTCAAGAAATAAAGAAAAGTAAAGAGCTTGTGGAATTCCTCAAAAGAATAGGGTTGGGGAAAGAATTGGAAAGGGTAAGGAAGAAAAAAGTTAGGGCAGGAAAGGGTAAGATGAGGGGGAGGAAGTATAAAAGGAAGAAAGGCCCTTTGATAGTAATAACAGAAGATAAGGGAGTAAGCAAAGCTGTTAGAAACTTACCAGGCTTTGAGGTTTGCAAAGTGGAAAATTTAAGCGTGGAAAAATTGGCTCCAGGAGCAACGCCAGGAAGATTAGCTATATTTACAAAATCAGCAATAGAAAAATTGAGGGAAATGTATGGATCCGTTTAAGATTTTAAAATACCCTTATCTAACCGAAAAATCGATTAGTTTGGTTGAAAAGGAAAATAAAATAGTTTTCATAGTTGATAGGAAAGCTACTAAAAAGCAGATAAAGGATGCTTTTGAAAAATTGTTTGAAGTTAAGGTAGAAGATGTGAACACACAAATTACTCCAAAAGGGGAGAAAAAGGCTATAATCAAGCTAAAGCCAGAATTCAAGGCTTCGGATGTTGCTGCAAAGCTCGGGATGGTTTAGTTTTTTCTGCTTTGATTAATAGGAAGTGGGGATAATTTTTCTCCTTCAGCGAAGGAATTTCCAAAATTTTTTCTATCTTAAAATTTTTTGAAAAAGCGTTTATGTAATCCTCAAGAGTAAAATAGTAATTGAAATACTTCATCTCTCCATGAACTTCCCAATGCTTACCCCTTTCAAAATAATTCTTCGAATATTCAATCATTTTTTGTATTGGATGTGGAACAACAACTAAAATCTTTCCATCTTCCCTCAAAATTCTGTAAAATTCCTTTAAAACCCTTTCCAAATTCCTCTTATAATGAATGGAAAATAGTGAAATTATTATATCGAAACTTTCATCCTTAAAACCAGTTCTTTCCATATCCCTTTGAAAAAATTTTACTCCATAGCCCTTACATTTTTTCATAGCAATTTTAAGCATTTCTTCGCTAACATCTATACCAAAAACTTTTGCCTTTTTCTTCGCTAACAACTTACACTCATTTCCTCCCCCGCAGCCAGCATCTAAAATTTTCTTATTCTCAACTTCACCCAAAAGAGATAAAACTATTTTTGTTATGATTTTTCTATCTTCGTTAGAATTTCCCCTTTTCTCAAAAATTTTTGCATACTTGTTATAAATCTTTCTTGCTTCCTTCGCATCATCATCCATAACTCAATTTTTAAGTTTCTAAAAAAATCTTGACTCTTAACTACTTGAGTAGTGAAAAAATACAAATTAAGAAAATTTAAAATTTAAAACATGAATAGAGAGGAAATAGAGGAAATTCTAAAGAATTTTGGCTTAACGGATTATGAAGCAAAGGCTTATTATGCTTTGCTATTAACCGGGCATTCAAAAGCGAGAGAAATAAGCAGAATTTCTAAGGTTCCTCAGTCTAAGATATACGAAGTTTTGGAAAGGTTGCTTGACAAAAATCTTGTAGAAGTTTATGCTGTGAGGCCAAAAGAATTTAAAGCTGTATCTCCTGCACTAGCTTTAAGAAAGTTGGTTGAAGAGGAGGAAAGGAAAATAAGGGAAGCAAAAGAGAAAATAGAGAGCTTACTAACTTCCCTTAATTCCTTAAATACTCAAGTTTTTGAGGGAATATGGGCATCTAAGGAGAAAGGATGGAAAACTTTCATGGATAAAGTATGCGAAATGTTTGGAAGGTCGGAAAATTATATCTTCGTTATGAGCAAATTTTTCTCTTGGTCTTCAAAACTAGCTCAAGTTGTAAAAGCGTGCGTTAAAAGAGGGGTAAAAATAAGAACCATTGCTTTAGCAGGAATAGATGAAAGTAATTATTATAGAGCGAAGTGGTTTTGGGATAATGGTGTTGAGATAAGGGTTTTTAAAGAGGAGAAGCACCCTAGCTTGATAGATATTGACGGAAAAGAAGTTTTGTTGAGGTTGGAAAAATCTTCTGAAAAGAAAAGTTTTTCTTTCACGTCTATTTGGTCTAGGGATGATTCTTTCGTTAAAATAATAGATACATATGTAAAGTATGCTTGGAAAAATTCGAAGCCGGTTAACTTAGAAAAGATTAGATTGAATCTAAAGCTTTGATTAAAGCATAAACCATTAGGCTTCCGATGTAAATGAAGTTTTGCGTTTGATTAATCGTTTCTTCCCTCCTAATCCTTCTTTTACAATCATCCAAGAGTTTATCCATCTCCTCAATTCTTTTCTTATATTCGTTTAAAGTTGAGCGAAGCTCTCTAATAACATCATCCTTCTCTTCCTTCCTCCTAACTATCCTACCCATTCCTTCCACATTTTTTTCTGAATAATATTTCTTCAGAATTTCAAAGTAGTAAAGCGCATTTTTATTCCCAAACTTTTTTGAGAAGTAGAGATAGGATAAAGGATACAATTGAGCTTCCGGAATGTAGTAGGGAGAAAAGGTTTTACCCCCATAAAAATCAATTCCATTTTCCAAGTACTCGAATTTCTTCATCAAAGATCCGAATTTGACTATTTCCCTAAGAGAATTCTCCATCCCGGAAAATTTTGGAGGAATTTCGTCTATGCATGCATTTTCCACGGACAAATAACATGCCAAACCTTCTTCTAAAACTCTAAAAGGAAGATATTTTTTCAGATAGCTAGCCATAGCTCCATTCAATTCTAAAGAAGAAATTTTTAGTGCAGAGCAAATTTTTTCTCCATGTCTTGAAAAAATTTCGCTCAAAACGAATGGGTTTAATAAATCCTTCCCTCTTAAATCTATCCCTCTTTCCCTCAACTTTTTACTAGCATCCTCGCTTACAAAACCAAAAACAATCCCTCTATCACTTGAAATCTTGAATATATTTAAACTAGAGAAGGATTCTTCAAAACTTTTAGCTATTGCAGAAGAGAAAGAGTTTTTTGTATAAAGGTTTGAAAGATGATGAAGAATTTCGTGAGAGGGTAAAGTAATTACTGATATGCTCCTAAAAGCAAGGGGCCTTATTCCAACTTCCACTACTAACTTTTCATTCGAATAATACTCATCTAAAATCTTTCCTCCTTCCTTTTCCAATCCGCTGTAAGGTGAGAATTTATAGCTTATTCTTTCGTCCAAGAAATTAACTAAAACCTCATCTTTTTCCGAAAAGCTCTTAATTCCGCTCTTTCTTAAAGTTGAGGATGTTATGGAATGGAGAAGTTCGTTAGAAAAGCAATCTTCCAAAAGCTCGCCGAACAAAATTTCCGAAAGCTTGCTTGAAAACCTCTTAAGCCTATAATTGAAATCATAATTTTTTTCGAAAAAACTCCTCCTATTTTCTAACAGCCAATTTAAATCCTTTAAAGTTCCTGTTTTTCCATCCGTAAACAAAAAATCAGGATGCAAATTTTCTTTTAAGGAATAAAGGCTTTCAATAAGCTCCTTTTTTGTTTTGGTTAACTCTGATTCAAAAACATTAGCTATGAACCTCGCTTCCTCATCCAAAAAACTAAGAAGATTCATAAACCATCACTTTCCTCCTCCTTTTCTTTCTTATCAAAGGTTTACTGAAACTATAATTTTTCTTTCTAGTGTAGGAAGAAAGTTTTTTCAGCAAAGGCTCTTTCAATTTTTCAGGAAGATTTGATATTAAATTTTCCAAACCTTTAATCAAATCTTCAAAATTAGCTTGATTCGATAATTCTTCCAAAACTTTTTTAAAATCTCTTAAGCTTCCGTAAGCAAGTGAATATAACAGTTTATCAAAAGGATTTAGCATTACATAATTCCTGAGCATTGGCTCTTTGTTCAAGAAATTTAGAATGGTAGAAACTTCTAAGCAGTTCATCCTTCTTTCAAGCTCTTTCCTTAGCTCTAGTAAATCCAAAAGTCCCTTGTAAATCAATTCATTTCTTAAATAAACATAAAGCTCCATCGAATTTTTATCCAAATAAATCGAAATCGGGTTTAGGCAAGAATAAGGAGAAAATAAAAAACTTACATTTCTTTCATCCTCCCTCCTCCTAACATCGTACTGCTCTGAATCAGAAATTTTAATCCTCATGATTATTTGAGTGTTAGGTTTGAATAAAAAAATTCTGTTCAACTTAAGTGGTTAAATTTTCTAAATCCAAGAACAAAATTTTTTCATCAAAAATTTTGCTAAAAGCTTTTTTATCGAAGTAACCTACGATAATTTTCGCTAAGAGCGAAAAAAGCGTATCCCTTCTTATAAAACCTTCCAGGCCATATTTTTTCAATTCTGCTTTTAATTTTTCTCCATCAAAAAGTTTTATTTTGTAAGTTGAGGCCAAATTCAGAACATTTTCAGAAAAATAAGAATTTGTAATCAGGTGGGCTTCTTCGATTTTGCAATCGTCCACAGCAGTTAAAAATCTTGAAAAATCGTCCAAGCTTACAGGCCTACTTATATATTTTGCCTCAAAAACAAGCTCTTTTCCCTTTTTTGTACAGTATCCGTCGAATTCGTGAAGAGCCCCACTTCTCCCCTTCAGAACTTTGTTAAGCTCAACTTTATATCCCTTCCTTTCGTAAAGCTTTCCTATGAGAATTTCAAACTTCTTAGAAGAATTCATAATCCAACCTTCTCTTTGTATCTTTCTATGGAATTAACGATAGTTGCTGTAAAATTGAAGAAAGAGAGAAAAAATAGTATTTCTAAAGGATCTAAAGAATTTCCTACAAGCTTTTCCTTATAATTCTTAACCAAGCCCAACAAAACTTTTTTGTCTTCACCGTAAATTTCTGAATTCAAAACCTCTTTCTCATATTTTTCTATTTCCTCCAAATGCTTCCTCTTTTCATCTCCATTCAAAAGCTTAAGAGAATTATCATCCTTTTCCATTTCCCTCCATCTTGAAAGAAGCCTTAAATAATTTCTTCCTTCCTCCATTTAACCTCCGAGCATCTTTTTAAACAAAACCTTTCCTCCTGCTTTTAGAATAATTTCTTCTAAACTTTTATGAGTATCTTCTTTAGCATACTCCTTTACTACTTCAGAAACCATACTTGCCATTTCCTCAACCTTCATCCTTTCAAAAACTTTCATTAAAGGCTTATATTCTTCTGGAATGAAAAGATTAAAGAAATCGTGAAAAGAAAAGTTATACTTTGCAATAACTTCGTTCAAAGCATAGCCAAGTTCTCTCATTATAATTTCTCTCCCCATAATTTTTCCCTCATCATACTCTTTTAGGCCTTCCCTAAATCCATTTATGCCTCTAAAAAGAGCATAAGCTAGTCTGTTTAGTTCTTTTTCGTTCACTTAGGCACCCTTGTACTCTCTTAAAATCCTTTCCAAATTCTCCAATCTCTCATTCATTCTTTCAATTTCGCTTTTCAATGAGTAAATATCTGAGCTAGCTTCATACCTTATTCCTCTTTTCGAAAATTTCTCCACAATTTTTTCAGTAACTTTTTCCTGAAACTCTGGAAGCCATTTAGTAATACCATAAACGAAAAGGCCTCCTCCAAAAGCTCCTATTATTCCAGCAATTATATGCCCTTTGGTTATTTTCAATTCATCACTCATATTCTCACTCAACCAAACAATTCAAGCAAATAATCCCTGAATTTTGCGAAAAGAAACATACCTCCTAAGCCTCCTATCAAGGCCCATTCGCCTCCAACTTTTATTCCTTCTTGATAGGCTTTTGCCAAAGCATCCATTCCTCCCCCGTTCATCATGTAGAATAAACCTTCTTTTACTAAGTAACGAATCGAAGAAACAGAAAAGCCTAAGGTAAAAGCTAGGCCTGACCCTGCTATAGCTCCTACTGCTCCCACTTTTCCTGGCTTTGGGATGTACTTCCTTAAAAGGTTTTTGATCTTATCCAATCCGCTTCCTCTTTCATACCTAGACATTAAAGCCCTATAAAAAATTCAATAAGAGGCTATAAATTCGAAACTCACTTTTAAAGTTGGTAATTTACTCGATTAAACTACTTTAGAAGTTAATTTTTTCAAGCAAGCGTCCACATTTATCAACCATTCTCTTAAAAGCTCATAAACTTTTTTCGAAGCAGGGTTCTCAGATAAATCAAAAATGTAAAATTTCCCTTTTTCTATACCTTTCATTCTACCCAATTCTTCGTCTATAAAATTAATTAATTCTTTCCCCCTCTCTTTTAGAGCTTCTTCTCCTAATAGATCAAGCTCTTCACAAAGATCATTCATTCTAAGTTTAACATAATCCCAAGGTTTTGTTATTATGTCGCGAGAAAGTTCAAAATAAATTTTATAAGCTTCCTTAGTTTGGGGGGTTGGAATAAAAATCCTTCCAGGTTCAAATATCTCTTCTATGCCAATTTCACCCCTTTCTAGCTCTCTCACCACTTTTTCAAAGCCAAATAGGAAATTTTCCTCAAGTTTATCAACATACTTAATTACCTCCATTATGGCCTCTTTCTTCTTGTATTCCTCCAAGAAAGAATTTTTCGCCTTTCTCTCTATGATATTACAAAAATTAAAGCCTTTTGATTCGTCCAAATATTCTAAAATCCCCCTTTCATCTCTTACAGTCCTTATTTCGTTCCAGAAATAACTAAAGCTGTGGGAAGGATAAAAAATTTCTTCCCCAACCTTTTTCTCAGCCCATAGTCCTATTTCTGAAAACAATCTCCTTATACTCTTAACTTCTCTTTTCAATTCTTCTTCCATCCCTCCTCTTTCATAACTTCTTAAAATCTTTTCCCTTAAACTTCTTCCATAAATTGTATTTTCGCAGAAGCTTGCATAGGGATAAAAGAAGGCTGTTATGTAAGCAGACCATATTCCAAAACTTTCTCTTAAAGTCATTCCTTTTTCTTCTATATTCTTAGGGTTTATCCTTATCTTTAAATCGCTTTCAAGAAGGTAAGCTCTTAGGCCTTTTTCTGAAAAATCTCCCTCAACCCTCTTTAAAATTCTCAAACCATTTTCAAAATCATCAACGCTAGAAGTTATGGAGAGAGAATTCTTTCCAAAAAAGTCTTTCAAAATTCCTTTGGCAAAATCAAATCCTTCCTTAATATAATATTCTACTTCCACTCTATCGCTATCCTCCTTAACCTTTCTTCGAATGATTTATCATCAACAAACCTTATTAATGGCTCTTCTTTCTCAACTTCAATTAAAAATTTGTTCATCAGATGCTTAATTTTTTCTTCGTTAGAGCATCTTTCTATTTCAAAAATAAGTTTTTTCGTTTCTTCCTTTATGCTAAACGGGATTAAATTCAAAAGCTCCTTAGCTTTCTTCAAAAAATTCTCCCTTTCCACATTTTTCAAACAATTTTTCATTTCCTTTCCTTTTTCGAAAATTTTTAAATCAAGACTTGGTTCAGAAATCGAATATCTCATATTTAATTTTTCCCACCTCTTGAGAGCATCGATTATCTCATTCATATTTTTGCAACATATTTCCATAGGAATTTCTTTAGAATTTTTGCTCTTTATGCCTATGACCATTCCTACGGAAATTGAAACTTCTCTATCGGCTTTTAAATCGTCTGTTAAGAAAACAAAATCTTTGAGCAATTCCTCCCTTACCAATTTTTTCATAACCTCAACTTTTCTATCAGCAAGATTTGGCTCTATTCCGATAAATTTTCCATCCTTAAAATACCACCTTGATCCAAAAGCTTTTTCAACCGGCAAACTCTTCGCTTTTATTAAGAAATCTAAACATTCTTGCGGAGAGCCGGAATTCAGTATTATTTTATATCCCATCCTTTTAATTTTATTAAATGTTTCTAAAGTTTCATTTTCACATTTCAGCTTAATCGCAGCATTAAAAGAGGAAATTAAATGCTCCTTCAAGCTTAAATCATAACTTTTAATTTCCTCTTCCAAAACATGAACCCACCTTTCAATTTCTTTCTTTTCCCCCTTCCTCGTTACTTCTCCGATTTTCTTTCCTATTTCACAAATTTTCTCAGAATTCTCTCTCAAGTTTTTATTTAAATGATTCATAGCATAGCATTCGAACAGAGAAGGAGAATTATCCCTATTTAAAACACCATCAACGTCTGAAACAAAAAATTTTTCTTTTACGTAAGGAACTAAAGTTGGAATTGATTCGTGAGGTGAAGTAAAATAAATTTCGAACAAAAATCTTCTATATTCCTTTCTTATGTCCACATTTAATTTTTTGAATCCTAAATTCAAAATTGTGAGTAAGGTAGTTTTGGCTAGGGGAAAAGATATAGTTAAAAGAACTTATGCGGCGCTAAAAGAAATTTCGCCAAAAATTGAAAAGAGAAAAATTCTAATTAAGCCAAATCTTGTTGAACCAATGCCAAAGGATTCTGGCGCTGTAACCAGGCCTGAAACTGTAGAAGGAATAATAAAATTCCTTTACGATCATTTTGAGGATTGTGAAATAATTGTTGGAGAAGGTTCAGCAATTTTTGAAACTGAAAGGTGTTTTGAAAAAGCAGGATACTATGAAATTCTTTCGAAGTACGATGTTAGAATAGTTAACTTGAATAGGGATGAGTTTGTCAAGATAAAAGTGAATAGCAAATTCTTTCCAGAATTTGAGGTTTCTAAATTAGCACTTGAAAGCTATTTGATTTCTGTTCCCGTTTTGAAAGAGCATGCTTTTGAAGTAACTTTAAGTATGAAAAATATGATGGGTATCTTAAAACCAGGAAAAAGTTATCCTTTAAAGTCCTACATACATGAGGAAGAAGATTATAAAATCTGGTCTGAAAGATTGTGTGATTTGATTTCAAAAGTTAAGCCTAATTTAGCTGTAATAGATGCAACTACTGCAATGTTTGGTTCCCACCTTTTTGGAAAAATTAAAAAATTGGACTTAACTATTGCTAGTGAAGATTGCCTAGCTGCTGACATAGTTGGGGCAGAAATTTTAGGCCATAAAAACGTTTATTATTTAAACCTTGCCCTTAAAAGAAAAATTGGAAATAGACCGACAGAAATAAAGGAAATAGAGGAAAATAATTTTTAGTTAAAATATAATCTTTAAATGCAGGGGTCGCCTAGTCTGGTCGAGGGCGCCAGGCTTAGGTTTTAAGAAGAAACCTGGTGGCTTAGTGCCTTCCTGGGTTCAAATCCCAGCCCCTGCA
>CAZPVR010000014.1:0-13165 GCA_964590365.1 uncultured archaeon | reverse complement strand
ACTATTTTATCTTTTATGTCACCATTCAAATAAGCTATATTCAAGATTTCTGCTGCCAAATTTCCAGTTATTGTATACTGCTCTAGGCTAGGTTTTGGAAACTTAGGTTCAGAAAGTTTTTGGAGTATTATTTGAAGCTGTGACTTTTTTATCATATCTTCTCAGCAATATACAAATTGTGTTTATTTTCTAAAATTTTTACCTTAATTATATCTTCAGCTTTTGCTTTGCAATTTACAACAGTTATGCTTCTATTATTCGCAACACCAATCATCTCATTCCTCATCCATCCTTCGCATTTTACTTTTACCTTAATCTTTTCTCCTTTTTTAAAAATTATTGGATAGATTTTCGTTTTCCTTATACCAAAATACTCAGGCCTAAGCCTAAGCTTAACTCCAAACCTTTTTTCCCATTCACTTATTTTCTTAAAAAATTTCCACCAGCTTATAGGTTTCACTTCTTTAATTTTTCTACCGTACTTATGAATTTCATACTTTTGAATGCCCAAAAAAGGCCATCTTTTATTTTTATTTATGCTCTTTACAAACTCTATTATCCTTTCTATTTCATGGTCGTTGATGCCAGGGATCCAGACAGGAGTAACTAGAAGTTCTATTCCAGATTCGCTTATGTATTTTGCTATTTCCATTATTCTTTTAACATCATAATCTTTTGTTCCTGCTAATTCTTTAGCTAATGATTCGTCCAAAGCATGAATTGATAAGTTAATTCTTTCTAATCCAGCTTCCTTCATCTCATCCACAATTTTTTCATTCAATAAAGTTCCATTAGTTTCGAGGGCTATGCTTTCAACTTCCATTTCAGAAAGGGAATGAATTAAATCAATAATTTTTTCATAAGTTAAAGGCTCGCCAACAGAATCTATGAAAGCATGGATTCTACCTTTGAACCTTATGATTTCTTCGATCCAATCCAAAAGATAGTCTAGACTTGCGATGTATTCTGTGGAATGGAAAAGAGAAAATTGGCCTGAATCGGTTGAGCAAAAAGGGCAATTTAAATTGCAGATGGAAGTAGGCCTTATTTGTAAAAGATTTGTTCCTCTATCTATTATTCCAACCTGAATTAAACCTATTAGCGGAATTTCAGCATCTTCAGGAATTTTAATTATTTTTTTCATAAAAGTAAAATAAAGTTTGAAATACTTTATTATTATGGAATTCAAGCTTAGGGAAGAGCAAGAAGAAAGATACAAAAAAATTTATGGAGAGGAATTTTTCTCATTTCTTAAAATTCCGCCTCAAACGATAAGGGTAAATACTCTAAAAATTTCTGTAAAGGATTTTCTGAAAAGAATGGAGAAGAGATGGGAGCTTAAAAAGCTAGAATTTTATGAGCATGGATTTCTCGTTAATACAAAAGAAGTAATAAGCAAGAGTGTCGAGCATCAAATAGGATATTTTTTCATTCAGAATGCTTCTAGCATGATCCCTCCTCTAATATTGGATCCAAAAAAAGATGAAATAATACTGGATTTGTGCGCAGCCCCTGGTGCAAAAACTTCGCAAATCGCTCAGCTTATGGAAAATACTGGAGCTATAATAGCGAATGATGTGAAAGTAAAAAGGATTAGGGCATTGAAGGGGAATTTGCAAAGAATGGGTGTAGTTAATTGTATAGTTACTATGATGGATGGAACTAGATTTTGGAAAACAGGTTTAAAATTCAGCAAAATTTTACTTGATGTGCCATGCAGCGGAAGTGGTAGCTTGAATCCAAGGGTTTTTCAGCAAATAGGAAAGTATACCTTATCCTATCTTACAAGGATTCAAAGAAAGCTTTTGATTTCTGCTTCCAAATGCTTGGAAAATGATGGTGTAATAGTTTATTCAACTTGTTCGCTTGAGCCAGAGGAAAATGAGGAGGTAATAGATTTTGCTGTTAAGAAGCTTGGTCTAAGCGTTGAGGAAATAAAGATTAAAGGCGTTGAATTCATGAATGGGATAAGGAGCTGGAATGGTAAGATTTTTAGCGAGGAAGTTGAAAAAGCTATAAGGATAATTCCAAAAGAGAAGGAGGGGTTTTTTATATGCAAGCTAAGGAAGTGAAGTTTTTTAACAGGGAAGAGCTGGAGAAAATATTGGAAAAGAATTATGGAGCAAGGGTAGATTTGAGTAATTATCTAATCTTTGAAGGAAAAGAAAGAAAAATTTGGATCTCGAGCAAAAAAGTTTTGGAAGTTAGGCTGGAAAAATTGAAAGTGAATTCAATAGGCCTTTACTTCGGGAAATTGAAGAGGAATGAAAAGATTCATTTATCTCCAGAAGGATCCCAAATAGTCGGGAAGTTTGCAGTTAAGAACATTTTAAGCTTAGATGAAGAAAAAGCGAAAAAGTTTATGGAAGGATCGGATTTAACATTAAGCCTACCAAAAAATTGCGAGCCTCACAATTTTGTTATAATAAAGAAAGGTGATGATATTTTAGGCTGTAGCTTAGCTTTAGAAAATGGAATAAGGAATCTTCTACCAAAGTCTAGAAGAATATTACCTACCTAAAAAATATAAAAAATTAAAGAACTCTATTCTTCAGAAGCTTCTACCTTTTCACCTATAGCAAACCTATTTTTCACATCCTTTATCTTTATGCGGACCCTATCTCCTTTCTTAGTCCCGCTCACAAAAACTACAAAATTTTTCACTCTAGCTATTCCATCTCCTTTCGACCCGACTTCATTTATTTCCACATCATATTCTTCTCCAGCCTTTACAGGCTTGGGCAAGTCCACAAATCTCCTTCTACCAAAACCTTTCATTTTCAAACCTCCTTAACTCAACTATTCAGCAAACGCTAAGCTGAATAGGTTAAGAGAAATAGTCATTAATCGGTTCAAACAACCTCCTTTTTTGTATTTCCTTAAACATACTTGTATAATAAACTTTTTAAGCTTTTCCGTCTAATCTTTCTTAATGGAAAATATAGAAAAGATATATTTGGATGCGGCGAAAAAGCTAAGGAAGGGTCTTCCAAAGTTTATAGTGTTGATATCTTCTGCTCTGCTAATTTGGATATTCGGAATAACCGTTTTCCTTCCTTTAGCCGAGGGCATAACGATAGGAGAAATAGAAACATCAAGGTTAGTAAGTCTTATAATCATAATTGCTTTAATTGTGCTAATAGTTCTTTCTTTCGGTGAACTGAGAAGTATTTCGGACGCATGCGCAGGCTTCGTTGCATATTACATAGGAAGCGAAAGAGAGAAGATTAGCAAAGAAAGGTTTTTAAGATTGCAAAGGTCTTTTTCAAATTTAGCCAACGTTTTATTAGCATCCTTTTTCTTCATCTTTTTCAAACCTCTGTTGGATAAAATGCATGCTGCAATATCCGGAATAGTTCTAATAGTTCTGATAATATGGGCAATAATTTCTTTAGTTAGCGTTTCCATGGTTTTAAGCAACGAAATAGAAGAGGCTGCAATGAGGTTTGCTGAGGTTCTGGAAAAAAGGATGAAAAAGAGGAAATCACACTAATATAAACTTTGCTTTTTCTTTTGCCTTTTTTACAACAAAATTTTCCCCTTCTCTGATTTCAAAATATTTCTTCGAATTGTCAGCAACAATAATTCCTATACCCTTTTCAACTTTAACTTTAATCTTGCTATTTTCTCCAACAACAAAGCTTTTTACTTTCTTTCTAAATAGGTTGTTGAAAGAAATTCCTATACCCTTCTTAAAAGGTTTTCCTCCTGTTGATGAGTAATAAGCCGTTGAGCCGAATGGAGTGGATATTATCATTCCATCGCCAATCAAATTCCTGATTTTTCTTCCGCCAACAAAAAAAGAAAAACGAATAGCCTGACCAGGGAATTTGTTATGGAGCTGTATTTCATTTAAAGCAGTTAGTTTCCTTCCTTTGAAGTTTGCCTCTAGCTTCATCTCTTCAATGATCTTATAATTCCCTTCTTTTACCCTTTTCAGAATCTTTTTAAGTTCATTAAAGCCGTAATCGTACTTTCTAAAAATTTTTGAAGAGCGTTTAACGATGATTTTAGGTATTCCTGGAAACTTTCTTTCGCTGTAAAGAATTGTTCCATCGCCTCCATACGCTATAACAATTTCAGGATTATTACTCATCTTAAAATCGAATTCTCTAAGAATTTTTTTTAAAGGAGTTTTATCATACTTACTTACTATTGCTACTTTCATTTCATTGCCCTTATAACCCTTTCTTTAGCAATGCTTAACGCAGCCTTTCTTGGAGAAATTCCTTTTTCATTTGCAATTTCAAGAACAAGCTTAGTATTTCTCCTTATTTTTTCTTCTATAAGCTTAAAGGCCTCTTTTTCACCCAAGCCAACATATTCTGCATAACTAGATATAACTCCACCCGCGTTAGCAACGAAATCAGGAATTATCAAAACTCCTCTCCTGAACAATTCTTCCTCTGCTTTTTCAGTGACTGGAATGTTTGCAGCCTCAACTATAACCTTGGCTTTCACATTCTTTACATTTTTCTCATTTATTACGTCTGCCAATGCAGCAGGTATGAGAACATCAACTTCCAAACCATAAATTTCTGTATTTGGCAAAATTTTCCCATCTTTATAGCTTGTAACCTTTCCTGTTTCCTTTTTAACTTCGATTAGCTTTTCTATGTCCAAACCATTCTCATTGAGGATACAACCTTTACTATCGCTTACAGCAACTATCTTTGCACCTTTTTCTGCTAAAAATTTTGCTGTGAAAGAGCCAACGTTCCCAAAACCTTCTATCGCAAAGGTTGTTTTTTCCAAATCCATTCCTAAAAATTCTAGAGCAACTAGAGTGGAATGGAAAACACCAAACCCAGTTGAACCAAGCTCATGTGGCAGGCCACCAAGATCCCTAGGCTTACCCGTTGCTGAGTTTAAATTGCCGTTTCCGTAAACAAACCATCTCATTTCCTCTTCTCCTGTATTTACGTCTGGAGCAGCTATGTAGAATTGAGGAGCAATCCCCCTCAGGCTTTTTCCAAAAGCCGTTAAAAGCTCTTTCTTCCTTTCCTTATTGTTTATTTCCTCTTGGCTAGCTATTATTCCAGATTTTGCGCCCCCAAACGGCAATTCAGCTATCGCGCATTTCCATGTCATAGTTCTGGCAAGCCTGAAAACTTCTTCTTTGTTGACAGTAGGTGTAAGTCTTATTCCTCCCTTTCCAGGCCCGAGTGCTGTATTGTCTATTACTAAAATAGCATTGAGCTTCACTTTAGGATCGTATATCTCAATAATTTTTTCAGGACCGAATTCATCCTTCATAGAACCCCCATTTTTTCAACCATTCCTTTACTTCAAACTCTGGCATCGCTCCAACGAATTCGTCAACAACCTTCCCATTTTTAAAAAGTTTTACATTCGGAATTCCCATTATCTTATATTCTTCAGTAAGTTTGGGTGCATCATCCACATTTATTTTTACCAAAACCAATTTTCCCTCCAGCTCTTTTGCAATTTTTTCAAGTATTGGGGAGAGAATAGAACAGGGCATGCACCAAGAGGCATAAAAATCTACTAGAACAGGAATTTTCTTAGATTTTTCTATAACTTCTTTCTCAAAATTTTTTTCATCAATTTCTACTATCATCTATGACCCCAATCTAAATTTATTTTACCCTCAAAACCTTTTAAATAATTGTAAGCCTCTAATCCTGCAATCGCCCCCATTCCTGCTGAAATAACTATTTGTTTATAAGGAACATTAGTCACATCCCCGGCTGCAAAAATTCCAGGTCTTATATCGTCTGTATTAGGATAGAAAGTTTGACATCTTAAATTAACTACTATTTGTCCGTTCTCATCAGTTTTTACCAAATGTTTAATAAAATCTGTTTTAAGTTCAGAGCCTATTTCAATGAAAAGCCCATCGCATTCAACTTCCATTTCCTCGCCAGTTTTCAAATTCTCAACTATTATAGATTTCAGAAAATTATCCCCCCTAACCTCTTTAACTATGCAATTCAATAAAAATTCTACATTCTCCTTCTTTTTCACCTCTTCTACAACACTTTCAAAAGCTCTAAATTCTTCTCTTCTATGAATAAGATAAACTTTTTTTGCTATGCTACTTAAATAAAGGGAAGAATTTAGAGCAGAATTTCCACCCCCAACCACAGCAACAACTTTTCCTTTGAAAAGCGGACCATCACATATTGCACAATAACTAACACCTTTCCCCAAAAATTTTTCTTCACCCTTAGCCTCAAGTTTTCTTGGCGTTTTACCAAATGCTAATATTAAGCTTCTAGAGTAAAATTCTCTTTTTTCGGTTTTAACTAAAAATTCTCTTTTCTCAGAAGTTATTATTTCTTCCACGCTTTTAACTTCATCCAAAACAATTTCTGCCCCGCTCTTCAAAGCCTGCTCATAGAACCTTTTTATTAATTCGCTGCCAGAAACTTCTAGGAAACCCGGATAATTTTCTATTTTCGGAGCTTCTGCTGCCTGTCCGCCAACTTCTTTAGTTATAACTAAAACTTTCAAATTTCTTCTACCACAATAAATAGCTGCAGAAAGGCCTGCAGAAGAGCCTCCTACGATTATTACATCGTAAACTTCTTTCATAGTTTTAAATAAGGATAATAGTCAAATAAATACTTAACTAGCTTTTTAATACTTTTTTCAGCAAAACTACTAATAACCATGCAAGCTTTGCTGAAAATATTAGCAAGCAATACTCTAGCAAAGATTCTCATAGAACTTTAACGATAAACTCAGATATTTCCTTAACTTCTATATCCTTGGCAACATTTTTTAGATGGACATAGCAAAGGGGGCAAGCAGTTACAAGAGTTTTTGATTTTGTTTCTTTTGCTTGCTTAATTCTTTCCTTTGCAATTTCTTCTGAAAGTTCGGGATAGTTTCCTATTACCCCTCCTCCCCCGCCACAACAAAAAGAATTTTCTTTTGTAAATTCCATTTCAACAACTTCAAAACCTAAAAATTTTAATATTTCCCTAGGCTCTTCATAAATTCCACCATACCTTCCTAAATGGCATGGATCATGGTAAGTAACCATTCCTTTAAACTTTTCCTTTGTTTTTAATTTACCTTCTTTTACAGCTTTAGCTATTGTTTGGATTGTATGCTCAACTTCTATATCCCATTTTTCCAAAAGTTTTGGATAATCGTGAGAAAAAACTTTAAAGCAGGCAGGGCAAGAAGTTATTATTTTTCTTATCGAATGCTCTTTAAAAACTTTTAAGTTTTTCTCAGAAAGATTTTTTGCATCCTCTTTATAACCTGCGTTTAAAGCAGGAGAACCACAACAAACTTCTAAATCCTTTAACTCTATAAAATCTATTCCTATACTCCTTAAAATCTTTCTGTAATTTTCCCTTAACTCCTTAGCAACAAATTTAGTTAAGCAGCCTGGATAATAAAGCACATTCCCAGTTTTAATTCTAAAAAATTTTATCATATCCACCCCATGAAGAAGGCTATTCCGAATGAAATTAAAATTATTCCTGCAGTTAGCCTCATATACTTCCTTAATTCAATTCTTTTCTCTTCCGCTTCCTCAACTTTTAAAAAGCCAAAGTAGAAGATTAAAGTAAGAGCTAACAAAGGAACTACAAAGAAAATGTTATACCAAATTAGGTAAAAAATGAGCTCTGGCCAAGAAATTTTTCCAGAAATTAAAGAAGAATTAAGAAAAGAGACATAGAGAAGTGGGAATGCTCCTGCGCAAGGGATTTCAACTAAACTAACTAATAAGCCTAATAATATTGCAGAAGGTAAGGTTGCTGATTTTACCAATTTTTCAATTTTCGGTTTTGCAAATTCTGGAATTTCCAGAGAAATACCTTTTCCATAGAAAAAGAAATCCTTGATTTCAAGTATTCCGAATATTGTTAGTATCCCCCCTAGAACATACCTCATTATTTGCACATAGCCTAAATAATAAGTTGTTATTGAAATAGCTTGAGTTAGTAAGTACATAAAAGAGAAATAAACCAAAAATATCATTATCGAATAAGTTACTCCTATTGTTATTATTTTCTTTCTTGAACCTAAAGCCAAAATATAAGCTACCATGAAGAAAAGAACTGAAAGAGCGCAAGGATTGAAAATTCCGTCAACCCAACCAGTAAGCATTCCGACTAAGATTAGTGGAAGATTGCTTATATTTCCCAAAAATGGATGGTAAAATTCTTGAGCAAAAGCTACTGGAATTGATAAAAATGGAAATAATAACAAAAAGTTTTTTTTCATTTTTTCACCTTTATCTTAACTTTTTTAGCAATAAAAAACACTGCTAAAGCTATTCCAAAAACGCAAGCAAGTGTTATACCCGAAGTTGTTAAAAATGGAAGAATAAAATAAGAGGTTGGTACTTTTGTAGAATTTGAAAAAAACCCTCTGTTCGCAAAACCGATAAAAACCTTATTTCCCACAAAAGTCATAGGAACTCCATACGGCTGAACGTTATACTTTTTACAAACTTCTTTCCAAAAGTTCACATTATCTTGGTTATAGTAAACTTCAAAATCATAAACTTGAAGATTGGGATACCTTTTCTTTAGTTCTTCTAGAAATGGTTTTTCCTCTGCACAATGTGGACAACCTTGGCCCCAGAAGAAATAAAGGCATATTTTTCCTTTATCTATAACCCTTCCGTCTGGGCAAACGTTACAATTTGTGCAATTTACTATCGCTTCTTCTATTTTATCACTATACCCAGTTTCTTGAGCATAAGCAAGTGAAGCAAAAAGGATTAAGAAGCTTATTATTGCAATATATTTTTTCATTTTCTCACCTAGCAACAATATAACTCCTTTGGAATTTTTCCCTCCTCAACTTTTCCGAACGGATTTCCATACCTCCTTATATTTTCAATCATATTTTTATTAGCTTGCGTTTCAATTTTTTCCTTAACACAATATTCTCTCATCTTTCTTATAAGGCTTGCAACATCTATATCCAAAGGGCAATTAAATTTACAAGCTTGGCATGTAGTGCAATAATAAAGTCCTCTCTCAAAAGCAATTTTCAAATCATTTATGAAAGCTGTTTTTATAACTCCTATACCACCAAAATATTCATAACCATAATTGTCAAAGATTTGTCTGTAAATTGGGCAGAAGTACAAGCAAGAGCCACAATTGATGCAGTAAAGCATTTCTTCCATCCCTTTTTTTATCGCTTCCCCCCTTCCATTATCGACTAAAATTAAAAAAACCTCCTTTGGCCCATGGGCGCCATAAACAATTTCCTTTTGTATGTCTGCAGTTTTGCTCGGTGAAGAAATAATATTGATGTAAGAAGGTAAGGAAGTTCCTGTCCCCCAAATAGCCAAAGCTTGGCAAATTGTCATTGCATCTTGAATATTTGGAACTATTTTATCTATCCCTGCAACTATTACATGTTTTTCAACAAGTTTCGAAACTAGAGAAATGTTGCCTTCATTCTCTAGAATAAAAATTCCTCCGTCCGAAGAAATCGCGTTTGCTCCAGTTAAGCCTATTTTTGAGCTAAGGATTTCTTTTCTCAAGTACTCTCTTACCCAAGAGATTATTTCTTCAGCAGATTTTTCAAGCTTAACTTTAAATTTTTCCTCAATTCTTTCAACAACTTTTTCTATTGGTATATGCAAAGCAGGGGTAACTGGATGGGTAGAAGTTTCATCACAAACTTCAACTAAAAAATCTCCACAATCGGTTTCTATTAACTCATTTCTGTTCTTCAAAAATTCTTTTAGTCCTATTTCATTCATTACATTAGATTTTGACTTTACCACTTTCTCTCCTTCTGGAATTATTTTAGAAATAATTTTTCTTGCTTCTTTAGAATCTTCAGCCTCAAAAACTTTTATTCCCTGAGATTTTAAATTTTCTATCGCACTCTTTTTAAGTTTTTCAAGGTTTGATATAGAATACTCCTTTATTCTTCTCAACTCTTTCTTTAAATCCTCAACATTTACCTTTTTCAAAACCTTTTCTCTGTTTGAAATATAATGCTTAAAGGCTTTTTCGGTAGCATTCTTTGCATTCTTAATTCTAGATGAATTTAATATTTCAACTAAACCCATAATTTTAAGTTAATTGAAACCTTATTTATATTTTAGTTTCAATTTTTGAAACCTAGGTTTTCCAAACTAAAAAGGAAAAAGTTTAAATTGGTTCAAACAAAAAATAAAAACGTGAAAACTATACAAAAGGTAATAGTATTGGTTATTATTTTAGCTGGTTTCGTTTTTGCGGTCTCATTTAGCACGCTTTATGCTCAAACTCACATAATAGAAGGAACTGCTTGCTCATGCACTTTACCAATCCCTCTTTTAATCCCAACTTTTTCCTCATTAGGAATATTTGTTGGTTCACTAGTTTATTATTTGCTATTCCCAAGAATAGAAGAGAGCAAAGGAGGAGAAATTTTAAACCTCTTTCTAGATTTTCTTGAGCCAGGTGAAAAATTTATCTTGGAAAAGATTTTGGAAAATGGTGGGAAGATAACTCAAAGTAGGCTTTCTTCCCAATTTGGTAAGGTTAAAGTTTTCAGAATCTTGGAAAATTTGAGGAAGAGAGGGATTATAGAAAAAGAAGCTCATGGAAAAACAAACATAGTGAAGCTTACCGAAAAATTCAATAAGCTCCTCTCTTAAGAGCTTACAAATAACTTTTGTTAAAACTGCTTTGATCAGCTTTTAAATTATTTTAGTTCAAGATTATTCCAAAACAAATTTTTTGAAGAAAATGCTTTTTGAGATCTCAACAATTCCAAAATAGCAAATTAGAATTAAGAAAACTAGATTAAGGAAGAAATAATCTATAGCCACAAATTCTAAAATCGAACTCAAAGGCGAATAAATGAGAACAAAAGTTAATAGGCTGAATATTAAAGATGTTAAAATTAAAATTTCTCCGGGCTTACTTTTGTAAAATCTCTTTTTAGTTCTTATGGCGAACGTTACAAAAATTTCTGAAAGAACACATTCTAAGAACCAGCATGTCCTAAGAATGACTTGCTTTTCAGGAGGAAGGGAAATTAGGGATGGAGAAAAACTTGCTTGGAGGAGTAATAGGATTAGGAATATTGTAATAAAATCGAACAGGGAACTTATTCCTCCGAAGAAGAGAGAAAAATTCCTTATGAATTTTATGCTAAACCTCTTAGGCTTTTTCATTTCATCCTCATCCACTCTATCAGTAGAAATTGAAAGCAATACACCATCTGTTATCAAATTTGTTAAGAGCACTTGTGAGGGAAGAAGAGGGAGGAAATTTAGAATGGGTGAGATTAGTGCAAGAGTAGTCATGTTTCCGATATTTGCTGAAATTGTATTCAGTATATACTTTGTCGTATTAGAAAAGGTTTTTCTCCCTTCTTTTATTCCCTCAACAAGAATTTTCAAACTTTTTCTCGTCAATATTATGTCTGCAGATTCTTTTGCAACATCGCTCGCATTCTCAACAGAAATTCCAACATCGCTAACTTTCAAAGCAGGAGCATCGTTTACTCCATCTCCAATAAACCCAACCACATGCCTTTTCTTTAAGGCAGAAATAATTTTAACCTTTTGAGCAGGAGTTAACCTTGCAAAGATAGTATTATTTTCAACTATCTCCTCCAGCTTTTCCTCACTAATATTATCTATTTCTTCCCCCTTTACGCAACCTTTTACTTCTATTCCAAGCTCTTGAGCTATTTTGCTTGCTATCAATGGATGATCGCCAGTAAGTATTTTTATTTCGATTCCTAATTCCTTAACTTTGGGAATTGATTCTTTTGCCGTTATCTTTGGAGGGTCCAAAAAGCATAGAAAGCCAAGAAAAACCAAGTCCTTTTCATCCTTTTCTTCATAATCTCTCTTCTTCTCAACAACTTTGTAAGCAAGTGCTAAAACTTTATAACCGTTCTTCGTCAAATTTTCAAATTTTTCCTCAATTTCTTTCTTATCAATTTCAACTACACCTCTTGAATTTTTCATTCTACTACAAACTTCAACTAAACTTTCGGGAGCACCTTTACAAACGAGCAAAATCTTATTTTCCTTTTTTAAAACAACGCTCATTCTCCTTCTTTCATAATCGAAAGGAATTTCATCCAAAATTTCATATTTCTTAATCAAATTTCTCCTCTTTGCAAATTCATATATTGCCACATCCAAAGGATTTCCAAAAACTTCATCCCCCTTTTCAATTACGCTAATGCAATGCGATGCCAATTCTACTATTTCTTCATTCCTCTTCCCATCCAAATCAAAAAACTCTACTAAAGAAATTTTATTTTCGGTTAAAGTACCAGTTTTATCTACGCACAACACATCCATATCCCCCAAATCCTCTATAGACACAAGCCTTTTTACTATAACTCCTTTATTGCTCATCTTTATAGCTCCTCTAGAAAGGCCTATAGTTATTACTATGGGTAAGGCTTCTGGAACCATCCCAACTGCCAAGGCTAGAGAAAAAATTAAGGAGTCAAGAATTTTCTTTCCGGTCCAGAAGTTTATTGTAAAAATGAAGGCCACACCAACTAAAATTCCCTTAACTAAAAAGCTGCTAAGCCTCTCAATACTTTTTTGATATTCAGTTTTAACTTCCTCGGATTTAAGATACCCCACAACTTCCCCGAAACTGCTTTTCATTCCTGTGGCTATTACAACGCCTTTTCCTTTTCCATTAGTTACCAAGGTTCCCATGAAAGCTATGTTTTTAGCTTTATGGGCATCAAACTTTTCTAATTTTATGGGGACAGCTATTTTTTGAGAAGGAAAAGATTCTCCTGTTATTAAAGATTCATCTATTTCCAATTCCTCCGCCTCTATAATTCTTAAATCAGCAGGAATTCTATCTCCTGTTTCAAAATAAATTATATCACCTGGAACTATTTCACGGGTATCTATGCTACTTAATCTTCCATCCCTAAAAACCTTTGCTTTGTACCTTATGTACTTACACAATTTTTGCAAAGCCTTTTCTGACTTGTGTTCTTGAAAGAAACCAAGGAAGCAATTTATCATTATTATAGAGAGAATTATGGAAGATTCGTGTATGCTTCCTAAAAATAGAGAAATTATGGAGGCGAAAAGTAGGGTTAAGATTAATGGACTCTTAAATTGGGAAATGAAAATTGAAATCGAGGATTTTTCCTTTCTTTTTGGTACATCGTTCAACCCATATTTTTTAAGCCTTCTTTTCGCTTCCTCGTTGCTCAATCCATGCATAGA
>CAZPVR010000013.1:0-13482 GCA_964590365.1 uncultured archaeon | reverse complement strand
AAGGTGGTAAATGATGGTTCTTCCGCTTATCGTTCTTTTCTTTCTCCAAATTTCTATTTCTCTTTTTATTGTGTATGTTTGGTGTATAAGAAAGGAAAGAAATTTTGAGAAAAAGCTAAACAGAGCAAGAAAAAGGTTGAAAATCTTCTTTTTTCTAATTCAACCTATTTTTTACGAGTGGGTTGGAATAGGAATATATTGCTTTTTAATGGGAATTTTGAGATTTGATTGGTTTCCATATTGCTTTTCGTTCTTGTGTGTATTCGCATTTTTAGTGGACCCATTTATTTGGAAGGCAGTTTACAAACAAAAAAAGATAAATTACACTCTTTCCTTTTTACTTAATTTCACTTCCCTGTTTTTCCTAATTTTTTACTATCTTGCTCTATTCCTTTAAAATTACAACAAACTTTCGTAAACTTTGATATAACTTTCAACAAAACTTTCCCAGCTAAATTTCTTAGCATGTTTTATTCCTTCCTTCCTAATTTTTTCATATTCTTTACAATCGTTCCACAATTCCAAAATTTTGTTTGAAGCATCTTCTGGGCTAGAGCACTTTATCGCTTTTTCGGTAACTTCTGGTGGTATTTTTGCATTTTCTAAAACAAGAGTTGGAATACCGCATGCTTGAGCTTCAAGTATTGGAATGCCAAATCCCTCATAAATACTCGGGAATATGAAAAAATCAAAGGAATTGTAAAGCTCAACCACTTTTTCATCCGGAATATATCCCAATACTTCAACATCTTTCAAATTTTTTATAAGCTTTTTGACATCATACTGTCTTTGATATATCGTTTGTAGTTTTCCTCCCGCTATTATTAATTTACAATCAATTTTTTTCTTCAGAATTTTGAAAGTATCTATAGCAAACTTAACATTTTTTCTGTAAGAGAAATTTGCAAAAAATCCAAGAGTTAACTTTTCCTTTTTAATTTGAATTGGTTTAAATTTTTCATCCACGCCTGGAGGAATTATGGCATCAACTTCTCTTCCAAAAAATTTTTTCAAATCGTCAGCAGTTTGTTTAGAAACTGCTATAACTTTGTCAGACCAGGAAGCATTTTTCCACATAAAAATAGTATAAAGTTTAACTAAGGATTGGAATTTAAAGCTTAATTCTTCCGCTAATCTAAGAGGGATAAAATCGTGAAAAGTTACAACGGTTTTTACATTTTTGAATTTTTTTATTAGTCTGAAGAATGTTCCAAGTTCTGGAACTGTTGAATGAATGATTGAAACTTTTGCCAACAATTCCTTTAGAGGAACTAAAGTAAGAGTTTTAAAGTAGTTCTTTTTTTCTTTATGCACCTCATAAATCTCTACTTCAATTCCTTTCTTTTTCAATCCCTCTAAAAGCTCTAAACTAACCTTTGCCAAACCTTTATAACTTGGAACATTAAGCGAAGGAACAACTAATAATATTTTCATTCACTCATCCTCTTATTTTCTAATATATTTTTTGGTTTTTTAAACTTTAATTTTTAAGCATTAAAAAAGTATTTAAATTTTACTATAACATATAATAATTATGAAAGAATGGAGAAAAGTATTTTGGGCAAAAAGCAGAGCTTTTATTCAACTGAGGCTAACTGAATTAAAGGCAATTGGAATTGAAATAGGAAAGAGGTATGATTTCAGAGTAATTCCAGAGGGAAATAGGCTAATAATAGAGTTCAAAAAGAAGTGGAAAAGAGGGTGATGGAATGGAAGCAAAAGGATATTTGAAGGCAATCCACTGCAAAGTAGACCCGACGGTAATTTATCTTGCCAGAGTAAAGGTGGAGGAGGATGGAATAAAGTTTTATTACAATTGCTCAAGGGATGCCCAGTGTGATGCTAAGGATTGTGTCTTTAAGAAATACATGGAAAAGGAAATAGAGGTTGAATTTTTTGGAATGAAGAGCATTATAGATGAATACAAGGATTTGATAAAGAATGAGCTAAGAAGACTTTCAAAATATCCTGTTAAAAAAATAGGGGTATGGGTGGGAGAGAATGAAAATAGAACCACTTCTTAAAGCAAACGAGTGCCTCAAGGAAATAACAAAGCTGGTTAATCTAGACTTGGAAATTGGAAAAAAGGAAAGAGAGATTCTGAGAAAAGAAATAAGTGAGCTAATGAAGATGGTTAGGAAAATTGATAAGTATGTTCTATGTTTAAGCAAAGAAGAAATATATATAACTGGAAAAATCATGGGTAGGTTGGAAGCTCTTTATGCTTTAATTGCTAAAAAAATAGTAGAAAGTGAGAAGAAGGAGATGGAATGAAAAGAACGGTAGAAAAATTGAAGGAGATATACGAAGAGTTAAAGAAGTATGACCAACTCACTCTTGATGACATTATAAGGATAATTGAGGCTCGGCTTGGAATCACGGAAGGGACAGCAAAAATGTATGCGAGAATGCTAATAAGGCATGAATACATAATTTTTGACCCCGAGATGATGATGTTCAAAGTAAAGAAGGAAGAAGGAAGGAAAGAGGAAAAATAATGCCGGAAGATATTAAGGCGTATGAAGACATTTTAGTGGAAAGCCTTGGGAAGGAAATTCCAAACATAGTGGTCTACAGATGGATTCTGGCTGAATGGAGAAGGGAAGCTAGGCATTTGCTTGAAATAGGTTGGGAACCCGATAATAAGAGAAGAATTATAAACGAGCTTTTGAAAAGGAAGGAAAGCTATTTAAGAGAAATTGAGATCGAAAGGGAAAAGGGAAGAAAGGCCTACGAGAAATATAGAAAAACGAGAAGAAGGGAGAACCTTTTGGAGGCTTTGAGCCATTGGGGAAGGGCCGGATTCTACACGAGATACCTTAAAGTCATAGACTATTTGGTGAACTGGTGGAGGGGAGAACTAGCAAGAGAGATTGGATTAGAGTATATAGGAATAGACGCGGATACGGGAAGGCAACTTTTTTTTGATACAAGAAGAAAGCTTTACGTTGAGGTGGACGAAAGGGGTAGGATAACGTATGAAAGCGAGGAAATTCAGCTGGATGAAACTATAAGCATTGAAACTCCGGATGGACATGATGCTCCTCTAACTTGTGAGGTTACTGCAAGAACAAAATTGAGAAAATTTGAAAAGAAGGCTTTGGATGCCATAAGGGATGGATTACAGACTCGTCTCGATAGATGGCTCAAAGCTCAGCCCTACTATCCATTCGCGCCAGAGGGGGTTAAAAGACCATCTCCGTTTTCAGATATTCGCTCAACTTTTGACCCTTTGAAAACTGGGGTTGAGTGGAGAATAAGGGTTATGCCCGAAACACTACCCTATCCGAAAGCCTTGACCATTACAGAAAGAACATCTAGGCTTTATCCTGAATGGAGAAGAATTCCGCACGCCCTTGTAGACGCTTTGGCTGTAGATTTGGAAAAATTAAAATTAATAGGGAGAGTTTTCACACCTCCGGAAAGGGCATTGAAAAGCGTTTCTTCTGAAAGAAAGGAGGAGGCTGCGGTTAGGGGGGTAAAGAAGAAATTGAAGGAGTTGGGGATAGAATGAGATGTATATTTAAGGTGGACTGTGATTTGAAAATTCCAGAGGCCTGGCTAAACCTATGGATAAAGACCAGAAAGGCCATACTGAGAAGTCTTGGCCTTAAGCCTTTGGAAATAAATATTAGGAATTCTGAAAGGGGATTTCATGTTTGGATTCACGCTGAGAGCAAGTATAAGTTGACTCCAACCGAATCTAATTTTATACAATGGTTGCTTGGGGATGATGTGGGAAGAGTGATTATAAACCAAAGAAGGATAGCGAGGGGAATGAAGTGGCAAGAGTTTAATAAGCTTTTTAGCGAAGTTATATGGAGGAGCAGGCACAAATGTAATTGTAGCATTCATCAAAAGATTTTGAGGCAAAGGAGGGAGGGAATAATTGAATTTTATAAATTGATTGAGAGAGAAGGAGGTGGGTTAAATAGCTTACCTCACTTGTATGGTGCTAAAGGGAGAGGAAGAAAAAATAAGGAAGAAGCTTGAGCGAATAGCGAGCAAGGACAAAACTTTCAGGTTTGAGATAAAGAATGGAATACTTGAGGTAAAAAGTGAGACTGAAAACCAGGCATACAAAAGAGGGACTTGGTTGAAGTATAAGGTGGATGAGCTTAAAAATTGTGGATTTGAGGTAAAAAAAGTAAAATAGGAGGTGAAGGAGTTGTTCAAGCCGAAAGAGCTTAGGGTGTGCAACCAATGCGGGTTGCTGATGGGCGAAAAAGATGTGAGGAGGCATTCTCTAATTACAGGGCATGTTAGCTTTTCGATAGTGAGAATAAGCCTCGAGGAGCTTTTCAAGAGAATATTGGAGCTAGAACTGGAAGTAAAAAAACTGGACAAGAGAGTGGAAAACATAGAAGAAAAAATGGAAAAAGGGAAAGAGGTTCAAGAGGAGCAAAAAAAGAAAAAGAAGGCAGAGGAACTTTTTGAGAGCATGAGCTAGGCAATTCAAATTATTTCTTTAATTTTTTCTTTTTTTATCAATTCCTCTAATTCCTTTCTTAGTTCTCTTATCAGCTCTGCGGGCTTGAATATAAACTCTTCCTCCTCTTCATTCAAATAAAATCACCCAGCTTCCTCCTCATTGCTATTGCAAAATCTCTAAGCTTGATTAGAAACCTCCTCAATTCTTCGTCTTTTACCATAGGCAACGTCTCTTCTGCATAGGCCTGAAGCGCGGGAAGATGTTTCTCCTTTATGCACGCTGGGCAAGAACCAGATGTCAAATGGTCTTGAGTAAGAATCAAATGCTTTTTTATTTGGTCCAACCCATACCTTACTTCATTCATCCAACCACCTCGGCTAATTTTTTCTCCCATTTCTTCCAAAATTCCTCGCTGGCTTTTAAAGCCTCGCTCAACTCAAAATGGAACCTTTTAATCAAAAAAGATGCAAGCTCCGATATAGCCCTTTCTTTCAACTCGTGGAATATTGTTTTGCTCGCTTCGCTTTCTATTTTTGATTTTTTCCTAAAAAACAGCATAATTAATATTTCTTTTCCAAATTTAAAATTATTTAGGAAATTTCATAAATATTAATTTTAATAATGGAAAAGCGAATAAAAAATCATGGAAGAAAAAATGGAAGAAGTGCCAACATTGTTTGAGCTGGTAAAGAGAGCTTATGAGAGCTGGAAGGAGAGGAAAAAGCACGAAGAGATGAAAGATATAGAGAAGCACAAAAAGGAGTTGGAAGAACTGAGGAAGAGACTACAGCTGCTTGAAGTAGAGAAGAAGTTTGTGGAAGAAAAGGAAGAGCTTCTGAAAAAAATAAGAGAGATAGAAAAGGCACTTGAGGAGAAAAGGGCAAAGATTGAAGAACTGCTCTAAGCGCTTTCTTCAACCACTTTTTTAATCTCCTCTTTTATAGCCTTTTCCTCATCCTTCCACAATTTTTCATTTTCCGCATCTTCTAGAGTTAAGTCTGTGTTTATGTCGATGTTTGGAGTTAAGTCTAAGCGTGGTAGTGAGATGGTCTTGAGGGGGCTAAAGATGTTCTTTATTTCAACCTTTTTTGGGTTTTGAATTTGAATGGGTTGCTGTAGTCTAATGAACTCTTTTTGGTATTTTAGTTGGGTCGTAGGGGAGATGGCTTTCTTCCATGTTCCGCTAACATCATCTATTAGGTCGCCAATTTCTTCCTTCGTGTTATACATCTCAAAAACAGGCTTTGTAAAGAAATAGTGGGTTTTCACTAAGGTTGAGGCCTTTGGTCCTGCAAAAATCAAAAGCTTGCAGATGGTTTGTGTCCTGTTAAGTATTGGATATCCTATGAGGTCCACTATCTTTCTTATCCTCGGGGGAATCTGGTCCATTGTCTGAGAGGTTGAGGCTATGGTTAAATCCCTTTTTCTCGACTTTCTTAAAATGTCTGAAATTATTTTTCTTTTCAACATCTCTCCTACAGAAGCTTCTAACCATACCCACATCTCGTCCGCACAAAGATAGCCACTTCTTATTTTGTCTAATTCCGAAACCCTGGTTATTTTGTAGTAGGGTATTCCATAGAGGGTGTAGTTCGCGTATATAATCGCGCCTTTATAATACCAATTTCTCCATGCTAAGTAGGTGAGGGAGAGAGTTTTGCCCGAACCAAGCTCTCCAGTAATCACTAAAATGGCCATGCTCTCTCCCCACTGGAAAATTTACTTATTTTCCTGGTAAAAACTCGTCGTATAAAATTTCCTTCTTTCTTTCTCTCGATCTTATAAGTTCTTTTATGAGCTCAGCAAGAGTTTTTGGCCTTTCCTCCTCTTTCTTAATTTCCTCTATTGTTTTTGGTGATATTTCTCCTCCCATTTCCTCCTCTTCCTTCTCTTCTTCCTTTTCCATCACAACACCTCCTTCACAGTTTCTTTCTTCCTCTCTTCCCTCTCTTTCTCCTCCTCTTCGGCTAACCTTTTCATTTCCTCTTCAGGGCTAATTTCCTCTTCCTCTTCTTCCATGTTTTCACCTAAATAGGTATTATACGAAAATGCATTAAAACATACATCGTTATCATTCCCACTAATAAAGCAAGCATGAAGTAAATTATATTAAAGCCTGGCAACCTTGCTCCGAATCTTTTAAGTAGGAAGTGCCAAAACTTGAGTTCAACACCCCTTTTCTGCATCTCTGGAGTTATTGGGCTCTCATAAATGTTGAAGTCCTTTGGCTCAAGCGGATATAGAGTGTCCCACTTTACTATGTATAAGGGCAAAGCACCCCACTTGGTTTTAACAAGAAACGGCTTTACGTTGTCTACCATAAACTCTTTGTCTTCTATTCTGACGAAACCATCCTTAATGGTTGATTTTTTTATTTCTGCTATATAGTTGCTGTGAAGCAAAATGAATAGGGACTTCATACTTCACCTTATTTGAGGCAATAGAGACGCAAATCTTCCTTTTCTCATTTCTCCGAGTCCAGTAGTGAATGTTGCCAAATCTATTATTTCTGTCCTTCCCCTTCTTCCCAGACTAACTTTTAGCTCTTTGTAGATTTGGGCAAGCTGGAGTATGAGCTCAGAACCTACTTTATCCATAAGGTAGTTTCCATAACCTTCTGCCACTGTTAAGGCTTGAATTTCTTCAAATGTTAAGTCCGTTAGAAGGTTTATTCTTTCAGTTTTGATTAATTCTATCAAACATTTTGCGCTCGCTTCTTCTATTCCGAATACGTCTTCAAGCTTGGACTCTTTCGGCTTCTCCTCTCTAATCTTAATCAGAGCTTCAAGCAAATCTGGAGTTAAAGTAATCTCCGGGGGCTTATGAAATGTTTCCTCTTTTTCAATTTCTTCAACAAATTCTGGAGGAAGTCTTATCTCTTCCTTCTTCTTTTCCATACATATTATTTTTAAATTTTCAAATATATATGCTTAATTATGGAAATAAAATGGTTGATAAAGGGGGATAAAGAAAAGATAAGGCCTGTTTTGAGCGAATGGGTAAAAGGGGTTCAAAAATTTGTAATTGAGAATGTGGAAAAAAGAGTAAAAACTCCTTTTGGAGAAATGCCATTTCCGATTTTTACAGTAGATTACGAGGAAAATAAAAATGGGTTCATATACAAGCAGAATCTTCCTATTCCAGATACTAAAATTTTCAAAGGAATGCTATGGTTGCAGCTGAAAAGGGCTAAAGGGCAAATGAAAAAGTATTTCGAATCGAAAGGAATAAAAGTTGAAATAGATGACGTTAAACAATAGGTTTGAAAAATTTCTAACTATTTCAATTCTTGGAATAATAGTATTTTGGTTCGTCTATTTTTCTGCTTACAACCAAATATTTGGAGCGGACGCATGGTACTGGCTAAAGTTTGGGTTTAAAAAGCCAATCCTTGCCAACATAGTAATGGTTTTGATGTGCCTTTATATTTTTCTTTGTTTTACTCAGGTTAAAGGAAAAAAGCAAAATCCATACTTTATCGCATCGCTCTTTTTCCTAAATCTCTTTTCAATTAGATTTATGGAGGTAGAGTTGGATGATTACATTTTTTATTTCCTTGCATTCTTCCTAATCCTTTGGGTAAAGAATCAAACGAAAAAACCATACCATAAGATTCTTGCTATAGGAATTGTCGCTTTTTATCTTATAGTTCATATGCATTTGTACAACCCCTTTTCTTTGGTTCTTGGTGGATTTGAGACAGAAATTACGAGAAATCCTATTGTTTTTCTCTACCTTATTCCAACTTTTTATTTGCTTTTGGAAAACAGAAAGAAGAAGGATTTAATCTTTCTCCTGCTCTATTGCCTTATATTCATGCAAGGAAAGTGGGTAACAAACCCACTCCCAGTTTATGCCTTTTCCGTTTATCTCGACTTTCTGACTGGAAATTTCAAATACAGAAGAAGCATAATTTTTCTGATCTTTATGTTCTCCCTCGGCGTGTTTATTTCTATACCAATTTATACTGTTCATGCAAATCTAAGGGCTTTTGAGCTTTACTGCAATCCAGAAACTAAAATTTGCAATAATACGGAAGAAAGCGCATGGTTCTACGGGCACTATTTTGCTTATCTGGGCTATATATCCAACAACCCGAGCTACTTTGGAGTGAACTGTTGCTCTGGAAGAGAGTGCTTAGAATATTTTTTAAAAAATTAGAAATATTGTTTTATATATTCCTCAACACAATAAATTTTTAAGGTGAAAGAAAAATGGCACCTGAAGTGAAAGAATTCATAGCCGGGTATGTATTGGCACTAATAGGAGTAATCTTTGGAGCAAACTTGCTAACACCAATGATCTGCGCTACAGCAAACATTCCAGGAGAATACGCGTGGGCAGCCTCTCTAATAGTGATATCTGCAGTTATCGGCTTAGTGATGTTTGGTCTCCACGCTTTCAAGATAATTTAAGCAGCAAGGCAACATTCCAGTAGCATTCTAATTAGTGCTTAGTATTATTTCCAGAATAGCGTAAACAATAGGCCAATAGCAAGACTTAGTTGTTTTTTTCTATTTTTTACTTGTTTCTCTAAGCTCTCTCAGGATCTTATCCATTTTTATTATTAGCTTGGCAAGTTTTTCCCCATTCTCTGTTAGCTTCCATTCTTTTTCTTCTCCTCCCTTGAAAACTCCGTTTGGTTCTATTAGGTTGAGGGATCTTAGCTCGCTAACTGCTATGTAAAAGGAAAATTTTGAATAGATTGATTGTGTTTTTGCAGAAATAATTCCCTTCCTGTACATCTCAACTAACAGCTTTTTTTCTGAGTCCGGTAGGTCAAGGAGCTCAACCATATTTAATTTTTTCTTAAATATATATTTAAATCTTCAAAAGTTTAACTAATACTTATGAAGAAAATATTGCCACTCTTTTTACTTCTCCTAATTTTTCCTATTGCAAGTGCTCAGGAGGTTTCGGTAACTGTAACAATTTTTTATATAATTAAGGCTTTTGTAGGAATAAGCTCAATTATAATGATAGTTCTGGGAATATTTGGCTATTTTCTGAGAATTTTTGGCGAAACAGATGCTAAGAAATTCATAGCTTTCTTTATTTTTGCAATTATTTTGATTAGCCTTGTGGCTATAGTTTTCAGGACGATTGCTGGGTGGGGAATTTGAAAGAAAAGGAGGAGTTGAAAGAAAGGAGGAAATATATAGATGAAATATTGAGGACTGTTGAAAGAATAAAATTGAGGCTTAGGCTAGGTCCTATCTGGTTTCCAGTTCCAGATGGAAAAATTGTGATGGAAAAAGAGCTGCCGAAACTTAAAGAATTGCTCGAAAAAGTGATTTGATGGAGGGGGAAATGGAAAAGGAAAAGTTACTTGAAGAATTAGTTAAACTGGGAGACATGCTTAGCTATATTTATTGGTATGGCTGGCTTTTGCCCATAAATCATGAAAGGGAAGAAAAAATTCTGAAAAGGATGAAAGAAATAGTCAATCAATTAATTTAAATATTTAGCTTTGTAAGTTAAAAATATGGGAGCAAGAAATAAAGTAATTGTAATTGTCGGATTGCTCTTGTTTCTTCTCATGTGGTCTGTCAGCATAGTTTCAGTAAGCAGAATATTGAAATATCCTGCAGAGTACGCATGGTTTTTTGGCTTCATCCCCCTATTAATTTTGCTGTTCGGGTTGGCTAAAGCATGGGTAGAATGGGAGGAATAAATTTAAAAAATAGCGTAAAATTTGCAAAAAAAGTAATTTTTTTGCTAACCTTTTTCCTCTTCTTTCCAGTAGCTTTTGCCCAACTTGGTCCGGAGATTTTTGTTGATAATGGAACTGAAGCAGAAATAGTATATGCTAACATTTCAGAAAAGTTTTTTGTTGTTTATGCTAAATTTGTCAATAGATACGATATCTATGGAAGAATATATGATAAAAATCTTAACCCATTAACTTCTCCATTCGTCATTAAATCCACTAGCGGGGATGAAGATTTTCCGGATGTAGCCTCTAACGGAACGGACTTCTTTGTAGTGTGGAGAGATTATACCAACCAAAAAATTTATGGAAGATATGTAAGTAGAACGGGAAGCTTGGGCACTGAAGTCCTTGTGGCCAATGTGCGTGGAAAGCCTGCAGTTGCCTATGGAGATGGAAAATATTTGGTTTATTACGCGAGTGGAGGATGTTGGGGGAAAATTTTCGATAAATTCGGAAATGTGGTTGTTAACAATTTTTTGTTGGCATCTGATTGCGGTGCGGAGGGGGATGAAGTAGGAATTGCATTCGGCAACGGGAGGTGGGTTATTTCAAGCTGGAGATCAACCTCTCCTTACGGAATTCTGATAGAAGTCTATCCGAATGGAACCACTTCCTACCATGCTGGCTACGATTGGTCTCCTAGCTTTAGTTCAATTGCCTTTGGACTAAATAGGTTTGAAGTGATAGGCCAGCCACTGCCTTGGGAAAGCAGGAATAGAGTTAAGATATTTGTGTTTGATAATAGCTTGAATCTCATCACACAGTTTAACCTACCTTCCTATTATGATGTGCTTTATAATGATGTTGACATAGCTTTTGGGGGGAACAAATTTTTTGCTATTTGGATGGACGAGTGTGTTCCTCCCGGAGATGAGAGGAAAGTTCTGGGAAGGGAGATTTATCTGAACAATACTTATGGGAGTTTGATAATATTTCCAAGACAATACTTTTCATATCGAGATGATTCTTTGGCATTCGGAAATAATACTTTTGCTGTTACATGGACGGATTATAGAAGCAAAAGCGAGCAGGTGTACTTGAGGCCTTACTATATCGTTCCAGAAGCTTTGCCTGTAGACACAGAACCTCCCAAATGGGTGCTCGGGACAAACTCAACAAACTCAACTTCTGCAGGAAAGCCTGTTTTGCATAGCTTAAAATGGACAGATAATGTTGAATTGAGCGGATACATTTTCAGCTTCGATAATTGCACAGGCTATTTTGTAAACGACACTTGGGTTTCTGCTGTTGGAAATGAGACATGGACGAATGTTACAAAAATCATAAACTCAACCGTAGGTTGCACAATAAGATGGCGTGTTTATGCAAACGATTCGAGCAATAATTGGAATGCGAGCGATATTTTTAGCTACGTTACTACTCCCCCAATTTATACCCTAAGGATAGAATCCAGCCCATCGGGAATAACATTTACTTTGAATGGAGCAAGCAAGAGGACTCCCTACTTTGAGGAGCTTCCACAAGGCACATATCAAATTATCATGCCACCCATAGCTTTGGTTTATTCAACTTACTATCGTTTTGATAGATGGAGTGATGGAGTGACTAACAATTCAAGGGAAATTTATTTGGATAGAAATATTAATTTGACTGCATACTATATTCCCATCCCCCCGCCAAACTTTTGCGGGGAGTATGGACCATTCGCGTTTGATAGGCATTTGTTCAATGCCCAGGAGTGCGTGCACGAATTTTCAGAATCATATTATGACGGAAGCACTTTTTATCTTCCATGCTATTATGCCAGAAAGATTTGTGAATACGATTCAAGAGGGAATTTGAAGGAATGTTGGGAGGCTTACAACGCTTCCGGCTTTCGTTTGTGGGGAGTTACTTCCAATGGAACACATGTGTTTGCCCTCCAGGGGTCAACTTCAATCCAGAACTTTACTGTTTTTGTCTTCAAAAACAAAACTTTGGTGGGGGCGCACGACATAACTTCCATATGCTACCAGGGCTCGGCCTACGAATTCTGCAAAGCCATAGATTACCGCAACGGAAGGTTTTACGTGACCGGGGAAATCCGTGGTACAAGAATTTGTCCAGCTCCGTTCCCCATAGATGGACGAGATTGGTATTATTGTAATGATAACCTTTACATTTTTAATTCAAACTTTAATCTGCTGTCTACAAAAAGTGTTTATAGGGGAAATGGACTAAGCGTGGGAATGGATAGGGTGTGGATATCTTCCACTAAAGCGACTGAGTTCTATGTTTATGATTTAGAAGGTAATCTGGTAAACCGTACTCTTTCATATGTTGTTCTTTCTGGGGCATTAGGCTTGGCTGAGGACTACGACTACTTTTACGTAACTCTTACAAATGGATCAGTCTACAGATATTTAAAGGAAGGCTACCATTGGTGCTTCCCGGATTACGAATGCTACTTTGAGTGCGATTGCGACAACTATTTTGGGGATGGGTACGGTAGGCAGTTCAAAGTTTGCAGGGATAAGAACGAGTGCTATAAGTATGGGCAACCCGCATGCCCTCCTTACATTTATAAGACCAACGAATGGATACCCTGCAAATCCGAAACAGTTTATATATGCGAAATACCTTATTTGGATTTCCCTCCTCCAAATGTTTGTCAGGTTTATGCCACCGCATGCCTTTGGATAGCCATAAATGGAAACTCTTCTATAGCCACGGACAGCGCCTTTGTTCAATATGGATGGTGGAGGCAATTTTATTGGATGTATAAGCCAATACAGAATGAGACATACTGCATAAAGGAAGTATTGAACGCTACGCTAAAGGTTTGGGTTGGGCAAATCAACCCCTACGGGAGCCTGAACCTAAGCTTGGTCCCCTATCCATATGAGGTAAACTTGAGCTATTACAATCCAAACCCATCAATTTGCCATTGTGATTACGAAACTTCTAGGTGGTGGATTAATGTATACAACTGTAGCGATTCTTACATTTTTGGATGCACGTGGGCAGAGTGGAATATTACGAATTGGGTTGTAGATGGCCAGCCCTTTAACGCATACATTTATAATTACAACCCGCAAGTTACTGTCCTGAGAACCGATAAGGGACCGCATTCTCCTGATATGCCACGATTTTGCGCTAACTACGTGGGAATTGCGTCAAATGTTACTAAGCCACCACCTACACCTCCCATACCCCCGGCACCGGTCTGTAAAATATGCGAGCCGGCTGAATTGGGAAGTTTGGGAATAGTTTGTATGATAGTGAACATTTTCTTCTGTAATCCGGTGCTCATTTTCATATTAGCCTTCCTCATCATACTCCTTCATCTAAGAAAGAAAGTTTAAATATTTTGTAAAGAATAAATAATTATGCGAAA
>CAZPVR010000012.1:2290-13900 GCA_964590365.1 uncultured archaeon | reverse complement strand
AACTTAAATTTTAAATCTTTTTCTCTATCTTCAAAAGGTTTCTTCTGTATTTCCCGTATTTATCCTTCGGAGAATATGGAGGCGGGTTTGGGTTTACAGTTTTCTTCCCACACTTTGGGCAAACTTCTTTAAACGTATAAATTTTGCATTCTAAGCATTTTCTCATTTAACCATCTTATAATTCAGCACTTCATTCAGCTTTTTTGCCTCCTGGGCAGCGAATTCCAAACCTTCCAACATTCTTTTTTCAAGTTTCTTAGGATTTTTTCCTTTTATGCAAACTAAATACTTTGGGGCACTTATGTATCTTACTTCTAAGCCAAATTTTTCTTCTAATTGCGAAAGAATCCTTTTAATCACATTTATTCCATCTTTAGAAAAGCTCCTCATCTCAACTTCTGCCTTAATCTCAACCTCCTTCTCTTTAAAACTTTTCTTCACAGTTTCTATCAAAACCTTTTTCCAATTTTCATCTACACTAAGCTTTTCAACTATCTTCTCATCCTTTACCATTTCTTCAAAGGCAGAAAATAAACTGCCAAACTTTTCTTCAAGCATAAAACCAACTTCCTCATATGCTTCGTCTAAAGTTTTATTAAGTTCCTTGGCAATCTGCTCTAATATTTTTTCAGCCCTCGCTTCTTTTCTAAAAGAATTCCATTTTTCCTTTTCTTCTTTTTCACTTACTCTCTTTAAACTTAAGTTTACAAAATTTTTCTGATAATCTATTTTAATCACTTTTGCTACGTATTGTTTATCCAATTTAACGAACTTTCTTATATCCTTAATCCATTTTCCTGCAACTTCAGTTACATGAATCATTCCTTCTAAGTTTGGATATTCTTCCAAATCACACCAAGCAGCATAAGGAGTAATTCTTTTCACCCTACAAATTACAAGCTCCCCCCATTCCGGCAATCCTCTTCTTTTCGGCATCTTCTCTATATAGATTTGTAAGGTAAATAATAAATTATGGTATATTACCATATTGGGAAAGTTCTTGAAGTTCTTTCAGATAAGGATACAGAAAGCTCAGACTCCTCAGTTCAAGCTGTAGTTGAAACTTGGGACGAGAATGTTATAACTTACTTAGTAGATCAAAAGCTCAAGGAAAAAATAAAGGTTGGAGATATTGTTTTAATAGATTATAATCCCACGGAAAAACAACCTTTCAGGCCTAGGGAAATAATAGTGAAAATATTACCCAAGGAAAAAGGAGAAAGAGTTTGGAATTATTATAAAGAATTTTTCAAAAGAAGACCTAAGGTAAAAGAGGAAGTACAAGAAAAACAATCTTACATAGGATGAACATGAAAGCTGTTTTGGATACTTCAGCAATACTTTATCTCAGCGACTTCAGCATTTTTGAAGAAATTTTTACTGTTAGCGAGGTCTTGGAAGAGGCTAAGGATAGGATGAGTAACTTAAAAATTTCAGGCCTAAGGATAAGAGTTGAAGAGCCGAGCGAAAATTCTCTTGAGGAAGTGAAAAAAGTTGCTGGAGAAACGGGCGACTTGGAAGAGCTTTCTAAAACAGATTTAAAGCTTCTTGCTCTAGCTAAAGAAAAGAAATGCTTATTGATCTCTGACGATAGAGCGGTCCAGAACGTAGCAAAGAAAATGGGAATAAATTTCATCTCTCTTTTCTCCAAAAAAATTTCAAAGTTCATACTCTGGGGAAAATATTGCAAAAACTGTAAGAAATGGTTTGAAGGAAGATTTTGTCCCATTTGCGGGGAAGTTTTGAGAAGGAGGCCTAGAAGGATTGAAGAAATTCAATAGCTTTTACAGATACATGGAACAGAATAACCCATAATATTCAAGGTTATGTTTGTTGGATACAAGTATCTAGCAGGCCATTCCTCACCTTTCACTTGAACTGTTATTAGCACTTCCTTTTTTCCGTACTCCGGAACTTCACATTCACAGTGGAAAATTCCTGTTGGTGATGATTGTCTCCAGAAAATGAAGAGGATTAGAATTATAGCGAATAAAATTATCATGAACAAAAAGAAAAGAGCTACCTGAGCCTTCATGAATTCAAATTAGTTTTTTTGAATAAATTCCTTTACTTTTTATGCTTTAACTCCTTTAATCTCTTTTCGAGTATATAATCGTAAACACTTTTCTGGGGAGGAGGCCATTCTCCAAAAACCTTTTTATATTCTTCTCTAATCGCAGTTCTCACTAGCTCAGAAAAATTTGAAAATAATTTGTATTCACCTTGAGTAAGCTTTTTAGCTTCATTATAAGTTTTTTCGTCTATCTTAAACTTTATTTTCTTCATAACTATCAGATTTATAAATAAGAAAAACGTTAAATTTAAATACTTTTCGGTATATACTTTTATTAGTTTTCGGTTTAAATATTTACCAAAAAGTGATAAAATGGCAAAGAAAAGTAAGGGAGCTTTGCGTTGTACAGAGTGTGGAAGTTTTAACATAATAGAAGATCCTACTAGAGGAGAGCTCTTTTGCAAGGATTGTGGAGCAATAATTAAAGAAGATATGATAGATATAGGCCAAGAATGGCGTGCATTCGATTCTGAGCAAATGGCTAGAAGAGCAAGGGGAGGGGCTCCTTTAACCTTTACAAAGCACGATAAAGGGTTAACGACAGAAATAGGAAAGGGTGTGGGAGAATTGTATAAAGTACCCACCAAAAAGAGAGCTCAGTATTATAGATTGACTAAGTGGCATAAAAGGTTAATAAAGTCAAAAGATAGGAATCTAAGCTTTGCGCTTTCAGAACTACAAAGAATAGTTTCATTCCTTAATTTACCTCGCTCTGTCCATGAAAGAATAGCAAAATATTATGAGGAGGCTGTTAACAGAGGGTTGGTAAGGGGAAGAAGTATTGAAAGCGTAATAGCAGCTCTTACTTATGCTGTCTCAAGAGAATTCGGAAGTCCAAGAACTTTGGATGAAATTTCTGAGGCGAGTGGAGTAGAGAAAAAGGAAATTGGAAGGACTTACAGATACATAGCCAGAGAGCTCAGTATAAGAATTTTACCCGCAGACCCCATAACCTTTGTTCCACGATTTTGTTCTATGTTAGGCTTAAGCGATAAAGTTCAGGCAAAGGCAATAGAAATTCTAAAGAAAGCAAAGAAGTTTGATGTTACTGGGGGTAAAGGTCCTACTGGTGTTGCAGCTGCAGCAATCTACATTGCATGCGTTTTGGTTGGAGAAAAAAGAACTCAAAGAGAAGTTGCAGATATTTGTGGTATAACCGAAGTGACTATTAGAAACAGGTATAAAGAGCTCGTTGAAAGGATGGGAATAGAGGAAGAGGTTGAAAGAAAAGCTAAGGAAGAGTAGTTTTAATCTTCTTTGCTTTTTTATCGCAAAAAACTCTCATTTTCATTTTTTGTTCTAAATCTTTAGAAGTTTTGTGCTCATACAGTTTTTCCTTATCCAGAATATGTATTACTTTTATCCCCATTTTACTCAAATACTCTGAAATATATTTTCTATGGCATCGCCAAAAGAACCTTTCGCTACAAACAATTGTTGCAACCTTTCCCTCAACAATTTCCAAAAGCCTTTTTATACTATTTTCAAATTCTTCACTTTTTACAAAATTTTCATAACCCTCTTTTCTATATCCTCCCAATTCAATGAAATGAAAGTATTCAATATCATTCTTCCTCAATTCCTTTTCCAAATTTTCTTTGTTAAACCAAGGAAATTTTTTGCTTGAAGGAAATCTTCTAACGTCAACAACCAAATTTATTCCAAAAATTTTTAAAATTTCTAAAAATTCCTCAAAGCTTCTTGTGCTGTGCCCTAACGTATAGATTTTCTTCTCCCCTTCTTTCAATTCCACAAATTTTATTTATTTTATTCCAATTTGAATTTATGGAATTAAGCCTATGCCCTGCATGCAAAGCTCAAGCTTTAATTTTCTCATCTAGCATACAGGAGATTCCTTACTTTGGAAAAATTATGATTTTTACTTTTAAATGCAGTAACTGCAATTTTAAACACAACGACATTTTCAACTTAGAAATAAAAGAGCCTATTAGCTATAGAGTTGAAGTAAAGAATGAGAAAGATTTGAGCATAAAGGTTATAAGGTCTTCTTCCTGTACTATAATAATTCCAGAGCTTGGTGTAAAAATTGAACCAGGAGTTTATTCTCAGGGCTTTATAACCAATGCGGAAGGAGTTTTGGAAAAGGTGGAAAACGTTCTTCTAGGCCAGCTTAAATTTTTGAAAGGAAAAAGACTTAAAAAAGCGAAAGAGCTGATTAAGAAGATTGAGAAAATGAGGAATGGAAAGGAAAGCTTTACTTTGATATTGAAGGACCCTTTTGGAAATTCTGCTATCGTCTCTAACAAAGCCAAAAAGAGAAAATTGAGTGAAAGAGAGCTGAAAAATTTAAAGAAAGGTATGGTAATTTTTGAATTGATTAAGAAGTAGCTTTTTCCTTCAAAACTTTTGTTAGCTCCCTTATAAGCTTTCTCACATATTCCCTCATTTCATAAACTTCTTTATCAGGAATCTTATCCAACTTTTTTTCGTCAGCAAGCTTTTTTAGTTCTTCGATTCTATTCCAAACATCCCAATAATAATTTTCAATGAGCTTTGTATCTATGAATTCTTTCTTAAAGACTAGAGGTATTTCCTCCTCTTTTTCAGGCATTTTCTTTAAAGTTTTAAGAGCAGTCATGGCCGCTTTGTACAAAACTTCATACGTTCTTTCAAGAATCTTTTCCCTCTTCCTTAGTTCTAGAGCATTTAGCAACCCAAACATTCTGTTTACAAACTTTTCCGCTTTATCTATCCATTCATCCACAAAAGCTCCGCTTACTTCCATAAGCTCCTTATGCTCTATCTTCTTCCTTATTTCTATAATTTCCCTTAACCATTCTGCATACTCAGGCTCTAATATTCCAGGCTCTACAAGATATTTTTTAACCTCATCATATGCTTTACTCGGAACAGGAGGCTCTAGGCCCATGAACATTAGAACTGCTTGAGCAGTATTTAGCATCGCATAATAACAGTCTTCGGCAAGCATTAAAAGCTTAACAGTTTTTGCGCGCATTAACTTCTTTGGTGCCCCCTCCATATAATTTTCTATCGCTTCTCTTGTCGCTGGTATCCTTCCCATTTCTAGTAAGCGTTTTATTGGCATAAAAAAGCCTGTATCGTATATTGCAATACCTTCTTTTATAAAGTTGTAAATTATGGGATGGCAGACCCTTGCATAATCCCAAAATTCGGTTAAAGTATAACTTGGCTGAATGGAAATTCTTTCAGAAATTTTCCTTGCAATTTTCTCCAAATCTTCATCTATTTTTTCTTGCTGCTCAGGAGTTATTTTAAAAGAAGTATCGTCTAACACTACGAACACATCAACATCGCTTTTTGGCTTGAATTCCTCCCTCGCAACGCTGCCCATCATTACCATGCACTTTATATATTTTCCGTATTTCTTAAGCACTTCCTTACAGAATTTTTTAACTATTTTAACAATCTCTTCCTTTTTTTCCTTCTTTTTTGCCATTTTATACACCATCATTCTCCTTCAAAAAACTCTTTGGGTAAAAGTTTCTTCATACTTTCTACTATCTCTTTCGTCAATGTTAAAGCTTTTTCCAGATAATCAGGAGTAACCATCTCAACATTCTTATGATCTATATCCTTCCAAAGTTTGTCAAGAAGTTTAAATTTTTCAACAATTTGTGCCTCAATCTTTTTTTCCTTCACAAGTCTTTCCAAGTATTCTGGCAGAGCTTTTTGGTCTGGCTGGGCCTTGTAATAATACATAACAACAGCTTGGCATGCGTCAGTTGCTGCATATCTCAACTCAAATATAATGGATTTTAAATCAAGCTCTATTTTTTTAATTCTTGCTTCACTAGCATTTGCTTTAAGCTTAACAGCTTCTTCGCTTGGTGGTATTAAACCCATTTCGAGCATTCTTTGCACAGGCTTTATAAAGCCTGTGTCGTAAATTGCTAAGCCATACCTCAAAAAATTAACTAATTCAGGAGATCCTATTTTTATCCAATTCCAGAATTCTGTTAGAGTTGTTGTTTGAATATGCAAGTCCTTAAGCTCCTGAGCTATTAAATAAAGTTGTGCATTAACTTTTTGCAAATCCTCAGAAGTTTTTGTTGCTGTATCATCTAAAATAACCCAAACATCTATATCGCTTCCTTCCTTCATAGTCCCTTTTGCTGCTGATCCAAATATGAGAACAGACTTAATTATTTCCCCATATTGCCTTCTTGCTTCATTAGTAAATGCTATTACCTTTGAGAATATTTCTTCCTTTGACTTTATTTTAACATCCTTTTTTTCAACAAGCTTTTCTGCTTCCTTCAATTCTTCCTCCAACTTTTCAAAAACCATATTTATCTTTTGTTCTATCTATTTAAATACTTTATCTTTTTTAACCACTTTGGAGTAAATACAACTATTTTAATTCCTCCTTCTTCCATTTTTCCGGTGAGACTCTTTCAGTTGCTGCACCACCTAAGAAAGTAAATTCCTCTTCTGGCACCATAAGAAGTCCTTTTAATGGATCTAAAGCATGCTCAGAAATTATTGCTCTCTGTCTTTCTAATGATGCAATTTCTCCTGTAGCAAAGCCGAAGAATTCTTGTAAAGGCAATTTTTCTGGCTCAACATCCTTTTCCAAAAATTCGACTATTTTTTTCAAAGCTATTATGGATTGTTGAATGGGATCAGGCCCCCCTCCCCTTTCAAAGATTATGTAATAATCCTTTTTATCTTTACCAAACCCCTTTTTCCTTAATTTGTAAAGCATTTTATAAAGGTAATACTGCTGTTCAGAGCCCAAAGGGATTGGAATGTGAGCAGGAGCTAGCGGTGAAGGATAGCCTGCATGGACAACAAGAATAAATTTCCCCCCATCATTCGGCATACACTCTATAACTGTCTCGGGATCCAACCTTATGCTAATCATATGCTCAAAGTCCATCGCTATTCCCAAGCAGAAAAATCCTGCTTCTTCATTAACTTGTTTTGCAAGATGATACATTTGTATAGGATTTGGAAGTCTAAGCCATTCCTCTATTCCCCTATGAGCCATTGGCGTTTCTAGAACTAAAGGCATATTATACTTTTTTATTATTTCCTTCAAATCATAGTAAGCTCTTTTTGGGTTTTTATCCTGATTTAAATGACCCCAAATGTATTTGGCTGAAACAGCAGGAACCCAAAGATAATTATATTTTCTAAAATTCTCATCCTCAACACTTTTTTCCCTTATCCCTTTTTCCCTTAACCATTCCTCTACACTTTTACCTTCGCTCTTAGCAAAAAATTCTATTGTAGAATTCACTATATTGTTCCAAAGAGGATCATTATTTTTTTCCATCCATTTTGCGATAAAATAATAAGCTATCCTTTCAGGGCCGTAATGCAAAGTTCTTGACCTAGCAAAATAAATAAGCTCACCCCTAAGGTCGGAAAGAGTGATTTCTACAGTTCTTTTTATATGATCGTCCACTTTTTCCTTTTCTTCTTCACTCATGGCTAAATAGTTCTTACCAAACTGGAGCTCGTACCTTTCTACTATTGCCATAATTATCCTCCTCAGATATTCTTCAAAACCCATAGCTCTCATTTCTGGTATTTCAATCCAGATAAAGTTCTTTGGGTTTATTCCTTCAGCCTTTAATTCCCTTTCTATGTCGGAAGCGGATATTTCCCCCCTTTCTCTTCCTACCTTTTTCCAAACTTCATAAACTATTTCAGAAATTTTTGGAAGGATAGGAAAGTCTTGAATTTTTCCAAATACCCAATTTATTAGCCATTCATTTTTTTCCAAAAACTCATTGAGCGGATTTCCAAAAAAATCTACTAGAGACGCTGGTTGTAAATGTCTTTCAAGAAAAAGAAAGGGTTCTGACTCGGAGGAATGGATTAAAACATATTCGCTTTTTACTTCGCCAGCCTTTTCTAAAATTTCTCTCAACCTTTCATGCCCAAATTTGTAATCCATTTCTATAGCTGAATCGAGCTCAGCAGCTTCAACTCCAAAAGCTCTCGTTTCTGAATGGATCCCATACCTTATACCCAACCCTCTTATTCTTTCCAAATCCTCTTTAAGATTTGGTGCCTTGAATTCTGAAATAGATTCTAAATCTATTTGAACGAACTCAACTCCTTTTGTTATACAATATTCTGCTTTCTTTGCCAAGCCTGCATACTGAATTCTTTCTTGTTCCGGTGCGGCAGCAAATATTCCGCTTGAAACTCCTACTAAATACATTATGGCACCCCGAAAACTCTTTTCAGATAATTAAAAACTAAGTTAAAGCCTATCATAGCTTCTCTTTGATAATATTTTGCTATTCTGTGATGCATAGCAAACTCGTAAGGTCCTATCGCTCTAAAGAATTGAACCTCCAAGCCAAAAGTAGAGAAGAATTTTCCTATGTTTTTCCTAAAATTCCTTCCTATTTCCCCTATCCTCTCCTTTTTCTCATCTAACTTTTTCAATTTCTCCTTTAGCTCATTTTCACCTTCTTTTATTCCATAAACTTCCTCGTACTCCTTTTCCGCAATTTTTTCTATGGGCAAAGCAATTCCTTCTTTCTTAGCAAAATCGCCAAGAATTAAATTAATGTATTGTTCTAGCTGCTTATCCCTAGCGATCAACTCCAAACAATTTATAAGAATTACATTTTGCGTTCGTGTGGCTGCAACTAAATTCTCTATCCACAAATCTTCTACTTGAGAGCCGTCAGGAAGTTTTATAACAGTTCTATCCATCGGGATGGAAAGAAAAGTGAAGTATGGACTAAAAACCCAAGCTTCTTTTCCTCCAAACGCAGGTAGGGACTTTCTAAATTGGTCTAAAAGCATTTCTCTTGCTTTGTATAAATCATAAGCAGTAAGCTTAACTCCATATTCCATCTCTACTACCGGAATGAACATCCTTACAACTCTATCTATAGATGGCTCTTGCGGTAGTCCAAAAACGGTACCTTTCCAATTTGGCATAACTTTCTTAAGCTCAGCTATTTCGCTATTAGTAAATCCTGCTTTTGATGCGGGTATTTCATCGAAATATTCCCTCGTTTGCTTATATTTTTCAGCAACTTGAATAGGACGCCATGCCCATAGTACAACTCTATCTACAGAAACAGCTTGGGCATCAGGCCTTATGAAGCTTGATTTTAAAACAGCCGCCCTTCCTGCGGGCGAGCTTAAAGTTTCTGTTATCATCTTGTATCTTGCAATAGTTGGCTTTAACATTTCCTTGTATTCTTCTATTGAAACTTTTCTAGCCTCAGCTAGACTTAAAATTCTTTTGTATCTTTCTTTAACAGTTTCTTTAAACATTCCCCTCCATTCAATGTAGAGCTTATTTTTATTGGCTAGAACAACACCTTGAGCTTCAGAAACTTTAAGCTTTTGAGCAATTTTCTTCGGTTCTGTATCTTCGTCAGTGAGTTTCATGAAATCTGCTATTATGGTAGGCCATCTTACTGCTATGGATTTTAAAGCTATTTCTCCTGTATGAACATCGACTTGATCTATGAAAACGGATTTTAATGTTTGCTCCCCCTCTCTTACTAATTTTTCCCCTTCTTCCTTCTTCCCTTCTTTTATGAGTTTCTTCCCTTTTTCTATTTTCGAGAAGTAATCCATGTATTCTTTATATTTTCTCAAATCGTGCAGCACCAACTCATAATCTGAAATAGCCCTTGCTATGCTTGCTAAACCTTCCTTTATCCTTGCCTCCAAAGCTTCTTTTTGCCTTAAAGTCATTTCATAGTATTCTCTAAAAACAGGAGAAACGAAAATACTTTCTTCTATCTTTGCAACGAAGAAACCCCATTTGGGAAGCTGGAATGCAAGGCCATAGAATGCTTCTGTGACTTTTCCCAAACTTGAAGTAAAATCAAGAAGGGCTTCACCTTCATAAGGAACAGCATTTATCATTTCTCCCAATTCAATTTCTTTAGCAATCTTTGCTTCAGGCCTTTCAGGCGGAATTGTAAACCAAGGCCTTGGAGAAGGAATTTCGGGAATTATCACAGGCATAATATTAATTTATCTTTTGAAATCTTTAAGTTAAATCCTGAGAAGCACTAAGCCTATTATCATCAGAATTATTCCTATTATCACTCCTGCTCTTTGCATTTCGAAAGGCTGGTAAGTTGGATGGGCAAAAGGAAATTTTATCACTATTAACAAACCGAGAACGAACAAAAATCCACCAACAATTCTATTTATCATAATTTAAGTAATTCCCATCCAAAATAAATAAATAGCGGTCCGAAGAATAGCTGAAAAAGAAATTTCTGCGAAGTATTAACATAAACTAGGCCGAATATGAAAATGCTTCCGAAAAATAGAAAAATAGCACCCAATATCTTTGAAAGCCAGGATGGAACAAAAGTTTTGAATAAAAACAAAATCATTTCCATACATTACTTTTCTTAAAAAAAGCTTTATAAAGTTTTAGTATTTCAAAACACAAAAATTAAATATGCCTGTATTCGCAAGAACAAAGCTCTTAATTCACGATGATTGCTTAAGCGTTGCTCCCGGAAGCGTTCTTCCCGGAGTACCTTATTTACTTTTAAACTATGAAGGTCCAAACCCGCAGAAGCTGTATGAAAAAATCAAGGAGCTTTTGTTTACAATCTTTAAACATGATCCAGGAGAATTGCAAGAGAGAGATGTTGTTTGGGATAGGAGCGAAGCAGGAGAAAAATTCAGAGTAAGGTTCGAATTGGTTAAAGATATGGATAGGTTTACCTTTCTTCAAATAATAGTTACGCTAAGTGGGGAAGCAAGGCCTAGCAAAGAGTTTGGAAAGGAGGGAAAAGCAAGCGTAAGAATAGAAGGAAGGGTTAGGACAGAATATCCCCAGGACACCTTATGGGAAAGAAGTTTGCTTTACGAAATGTTTAGAGTACTATACCATAGGCTAATATACGAAGAAAGGAGGCAAAGGTACAAGAATGAATGTAGAGAGATGCTCCTTCGCTTTCAAGATGAACTCAAATCTTTTCTAAACATACTTGCGAGGGAAAAATAATGCCAACTTGGGTTTTGGAAGATGACTGCCTTGCTCCAGAGAGAACAGTAGTAATAGAGTATTCTGGCCCAAATCCATTCAAAGTTTATAGAGTTCTTAGGGAAATGCTTGAAAGAATATTCCAAGTTGAGGCAATAGATTTATGGGAAAGGGACTTTAGGTGGGATATAAGTTCTGATCCAAGAAGCTTTTATGTTAGGATGTACGTCAATAAAGGAATGGATGCAAGAACAAGAATGATAGTTGAAGTCATACTCGAAGGTTCTCAACCTTCTGACGTTGAGAAAAAAGGGAGAGTAGCTATAAGAATTGGAGGAAGGTTAAGAACAGAATACCCATTAAGATCCTTCTTCCAGAATTCACCTTTCTACAAATTTTTTGTCTGGCTTTATCACAGATTTTTTTACAACGAAGTGAGGAGAAGTTATATAAATTTGTGTAATAATTTGATTAATCAACTAAATAATGAATTGAGGGAAATTTTGAAAATTCCGTTCCAAGAGATGGTTTAAATGGGTATATTTTCAAAAATAAGGGAAAAGTTTGGAAAGAAGGAAGAAGAACCGGAAATTCC
>CAZPVR010000012.1:0-2190 GCA_964590365.1 uncultured archaeon | reverse complement strand
CTTTGAGCCAGCAACTCTTGAAAACATAAAGGCAAAAATGGATTTGATATTAACTCAAATGGAAAATTTAAAGATACAGAATGAAACTTTGCTTGAAAGATTAAAAATAATCGAAAAGCTTTTGATCGAAATAAGAAAACTAGCTAGCTGAATTTCCTAAAAACAAAGTAAGTTATTGTTCTTCTTTCCAAATCTAAGTATTTCTCTAATTGTTCGAGCACTTTATCTTCTTGCGTTGATATATGAGAAGAAGAATTACCCTTCGACCTCATAAAAATTTCGTCATCCGTTAAATAAATTTCCTCAAATTCTACTTTCTTTAATTCTTCTTTCAAACCCTCATCTATTTTAACAGGTATTCTAAGCCAGAAAGGTATGGGACCCCTTTTCCTCTTATTCTTCAAGTAGAAATTCACTCTCTTCACATTTTCCCAATCTATTCCTAATTTCCTACAAATTTTTCTCAACTCTTTTTCACCCCCTTCGTAAATTCCTATTGCATCAAAAATTTCGCTAGCTATAGAATCAACGTATTTGCATCCTTTGTACTCAGCTAATCTTTCAGCTGTAGGATGAAGAGGATCGCTTCTTTTTATTAGCAATATATACACTTCTTCCATGTTTAAAGATAAGAGTAAAAATTTAAATTTCCTCCCTACAACTTTCGCAAAGCCATTCTCCATTTACCTTTTTCAAATCATCACAAGCTTGGCCACACGATTCACAAATCCCAATTTCAGATATATCATTTTCTCCATCTTCCGCTATTATAACAGGGTCAGCTTTTCTCAAATTTAAAACGTATCCTGTACCTAGAAAATCGAAATTAAAAAGTTGTGCAATTTTTCTTGCTAACTTTGTATCTTTTTCAAAAAGCCACCAAAATACTTCGTTTATATAACAATAAGGACAAACAATTGTATCAAAAAATCTCAAACACTTTATACATTTAGCCTTCTTTTCAAGTGTTTGAGAGGAAAAGAACTTAGAGAATTTTTGGTGGAAGGAGTTAAACTCCTCAAGGAGCTCCGGCCTCTCAGAAATTAAGAATTTTTTTATCGAGCTAGATAAGCAATCTATGCAAATAAAGTTGAATAGGGGTTCTAAGCATAATTTGCAAATTTTTGTCTCTTCCATGTTCCCGGTTATTTCTTTAACATTTTTAGAATATTTAAATTTTTCCCTAAAAAAGTAAAATTTAAATATTTTTACAATCTATTTTTTTAAGTGAATTTTGATGAAAATTAAAAATTTTTTAGATGACACCAACTTAAGGATAATTTCAGAGTTGATAAAAGACGGAAGAGTAAAGCTCACAGCGCTTGCTGAAAAGTTAGGAATAACTCCTGCTGCGGTAAAGGAAAGGGTTGATAGGCTTGTAAGTAAGAGGTTAATTTCTATCAGCGCTTTAATAAACTCAGAAATTTTATTTCCGATGAGCGCATGCATAGGAGTAGAAGCAGATGCAGACGGAGCGAATATATTGATAAGAAAGTTAAGGAATTGCCCTTTGGTCTTTCATTTGGCAAAAACCTCAGGAAATCATAGCTTAGTAATAAACATGGTAGCAAAGGATATTTCACAAATAGACGATTTCCTAAATAGGCAAATAAGGTCTGAGCCTGGAATAAAGCATGTTGAAGTGAACATAAGCAATTCCATAATAATTCCAAAATTTTTGCCTTTAAGACTTTTCCCGCCTTTAGACCCTGAGTATTTGCCCTGTGGCTTAAGAGTGGATGACGAGGAAAAATGCTTAAATTGCCCTGCCCTGCACAAGAAATATTAATACTTTTCAATCTATAAGATAAGCATGGAAACGGAAATAGAAAACCTAAAAGAGGAGATGGAAAAAAGGTTTAGTGTAGAGGATAGAATAAAATTTATGGGTTGTGCTGCTGGTGATATTATTGCTATTCTTGGTAAATATTTAATTAAAACAGCCGGTTACACTACTACAGCAAGGGTTTTACTCCGCGAAATAAGGAAACTAGGTAAGGAAAAAGCTAGGAAAGTAATGGAGATGTTCAAAATTGAGGACAGAAGCCGTTACAATGCTTCCAAAATACTCAAAATAGTTGCACTCTTTTTTGGGTTAGAGTTGAAGAAAGAAAATGGAACTTATGTAGTAAAGTGTCCGTATGGAGAAAGTGTGAGAAAATCAAATGAGCCTTTTATATGTAAAATTTG
>CAZPVR010000011.1:10632-14105 GCA_964590365.1 uncultured archaeon | reverse complement strand
TCATTTCCCAAATTTTTGAAAATAGTTTCTATTTTTATCCATTGCTCCGCTTCAGGCTTAAAATCATAAAAGTAGTATCTTTTTATTAAAAAGCCTTGGTTCGTTCTTTCGTCGGAACCCCAAAAAGTTTCATAACCTTTTTGCTCAAAAACTAACCTTATTGGGCCTGAAAATTTTAAGCTCATGTTGTACTTTAAATCAAAACTAAAGTTATGAGTTCCGTTAGAATATTGAGAATATTCAATTGTTCTTTCTGACTCACTCGGAACAAACCAAATGTCTTTTACTTTGTAAAGGCCAGAAGTTCCTTCTCCTCTTAAAGTATCTATCCAATAATCTAACAAAGAAGTGTTAACGTTTAGCTCCTCTCCATCCCAAGAGTAAGTTATGTTTGAAGTATATTCTGCCTTTTCCTTTGCTCCATTTTCCAAAGTGTCGTAATAAACAAAGAAGATCCTTTTAGTGTTTGGTGGGTTAGTTCCATTCAACAAAAAAACAAGAGTTCCTACTGCATTATTTAAAGGATTAAAATCGTCATCTCTTTCAAATTGGCTTGGTACTTCACCTAAGATTTGACCGTTTTCGCTGTATTCAATTACTCGAGTAGAATTTTCGTCAAAAGTCCCGTAAGGCAATAAATCAGTGAAATTTATTCTATATTCTATCGGCCACTCTTTCCTTTCAAAAAGGGAAGTGTTTACTTCTATTCTTACCCTATAATGCCAAGAAACGTTCCACCATTCAAATTCCCCTGCAGGCGGGCCAAAACCCACGAAAAAGCCTGTTATTTTTAACAAACCTGAGAAGTAGGCAATTGCTATTAGTAACAAACCTAGGAAAATAGCGTAAATAAACCTTTTCCCCATATTTTATTATTTTGTAAAGTGATTATTTTTAGTTAAGGTAGAAGGTTGGTTTTTTCTAGTAGGTTTGATGCAACTTTATATTCCCCTACTAAAATCAAAGGAAGGGAAAGGAGGAAAGGGATGTTTATAAAACTAGCTATGTCCAAGTAGCTTAAAAGGAGGGAAAAGCCTAGTATTAAGAAAAAGTTTCCCCTTAGAGATTTATCAAGAAGAAACAGAAATCCAAAGGCTAAGCTGCCTATTAATCCTCCAAAAGAAATTAATGCGTTTTTAGCTTGGGAGCAGTAAAGTTCTGTGTAAGGGTGGCCAGTAGTTAAATCAAACAGTACAACTTTTCCAGAGCTGCATCCTAGTAAATAAGCAAAGGCCAGGTGGGATATTTCATGAATAGAAACCAGAGCAAAAAATATGGTTAAATTTGTTAGCACAATTTTTAAAACCTCCTCCTTCATACTACCACCTAATTTAAGAAGAAACTTTAAGCTTAAATTTCTTCAAATTTTTAAGCAAAAAATTTAAAAATTTAATTATGAGGAAAATAGAGTTAAGGAAAATCCAGGAATGCGCAACAAAAATTTTCGAGCTTTCTTCTGTAATAAGCCTTCTGCAGGAAGAACTTGAAAACCTCCTTTCCTTAATAGATAAAAATTCGCTCGAGTATCAAAAGGGTAGGATTTCTAAGGAAATGTTCGAATCTAATGAAAAGAGGCTTAAGAGGGAAAGTGCTTACAGGATAAAGAAAATAAATAAGTCTGTGAGCGAGGCTCTTGGATATTTGAAGGAAATTGAAAAGGAAATTAAGTTGCAAAGAGTGTAACTCTATGGGGGTTATAAATAGAATAGAATTGAATTCGATCGAGGATTTGATAAAGGAAATAATTTCAATTTCTTCTCAAATTAAGTTAATTCAAGATGAGGCTGAAGATGTTTTAGTTCATTTAGAAGAAAATAAAAGGCTCTTTTCTGAGGGAAAAATTTCAAAGGATGTTTTCAAGGATAATAAGCAAAGGTTGAAAAGCGAAATAGCTGAGCTGAAAAAAAGATTTAATCAAGAAGCGGAAAAAATTTCAAAAGTTATAGAGGATTTGAAGAAGATTTTGGAATCGAACAAAATTTAAACTTTTAATTTTTTCAATTCGCTAAGCAATTTCTTCTTTCTTTCCATTTTTTCCTCTTCTCCCACTTTCTTCTTTCTACCTTTCTTTACTTTTTTCTTTATTTTTTCTTTAGCAATCCCTTTTCGAACCTTTTCTTTTTTAGGCTTCTCCTTGGGCTTTTCTTCAACCTTTTCCTCCTCTTTAGCCTTTATTTCCTCAGGCTCAACCTTTTCAGCTTCTACTTTTTCTTCTTTAGGCACCTCTTCCATTTTACCTTCTTCTTTTTGAGTTTCTTTAAGCTCGATTCTTTCCCCTGCTCCTTTTTCCTTAACAATTTCCTCCAATTTCTTCCACTCTTCTTTTAGCTTATTCTCTATTTCCTCCAACTTTTTCTCATTAGCTCTTTTTATATTTTCATATTCTTCCTTACTAATTCTTTTTTCCCTAAACTGCTCAGCTAAAGATTCGAGAAATAGTAAAATATTTTCTCTCTCCCTTTTAAGCTGCATTATGCTTTCCGGAAGCCTTGCTTGGAGCAAGGGCAAAACTTTATCTATTTCCTCAAGCCTTTTGTTTATTTGGATTATTTCCTCTCTCAAGTCATCTAAATCCTTTTTGCTAACATATCCTTCAAGCTTAGTATTCAAACCATCTAAAGCCTTTGTTAATTCTTTTATGCTTTCATCCATTTCATCCTGCTTTGATTTATAAACTACGAATTCATCCAAGCTCTTACTCAAATCTATGAAAATTTTTTCTGTTTTTGCTCCAACCCTTTCTATGTATTTTGTAGCTTCATTTACTTCATCAACCCTCTTTTGTACATCTTTTATCAAGCTAAGCAAATTCTCTATATTTCCCATAGCTTTCAGCGTTTCGTAAACTTTGTTTATTTTTTCAGCCAAATCTTCGGATTTTTTCTCAAGTTTTTCCAATGTTAATTGATGTTTTTCCAGGTTCTCGTTAAATTCCCTGAACTTTTTTGAAATTTGCTGGGGATTTATTTCTTTAATTTCATCCTCAATTTTTTCCATTTTTATACTTACTTCCTTTAAGCTTGCATCAGTTTGAAAAACCATCGACCTAAGCTCACCCAAGCTTTCAGAAATTGTCCTTATCGTTTCGTCGGTAGCTTGCTTAGCTTCTCTAAAAGTGTCCATCATAACTTTTAGCTTCTCTAGCTCAACCATTACATCGCTTTTACTTTCCTCTTTTTGGGTCTCAACCTCTTTAACTTCTTGTTGCGTTTCTTGCGGGGCCTGAACATAAACCTCTTGAGTACCATAAGCTTGTTCTGTTGTTTCGGGAGGTTTCTCTTCTTCTTTCTTCCTTCCGAAAATTCTTTGGAAAAATCCTAATTTTACTTTCCCCTCTTTTTTACCTTCCCCCTCTTCCTTCAGGCCTTCTTTCTTAGTTTCAGCTTCCCCTTCAACTTTCCCCTCTTTTTTCTCTCCCTCTCCACTTTCAACTTTCCCCTCTTCTTGCGCCCCTTTAACTTCAGCTTCTTCCT
>CAZPVR010000011.1:0-10532 GCA_964590365.1 uncultured archaeon | reverse complement strand
GTTTCAACTTCCTTAACCTCAACTTCCTCTTTTTCCTCCTTAACCTTCAGGCCAAGCTTTTTGTTTATTTCATTCAACCTTTTCAAGTACTTTTCTTTAAGTTCTTTGTAGCTTTTTTCAGAAATGTTAGCTTTTCTATATTCGCTTTCCAAGTACCCTATCATTTCTTCCAAATCTTTTCTTTCCTTTTCCAAATCTTCCTTTAGTTTCTTCCTCTCAACCTTCTTTTTCTTCTTTGCTATTTCAACCACCTAACCTTTCAATCCTCTTGCTTATGGATTCCAAATATGTTTCTGCCATCTTGAATGCACCTGTCTTAAGCTTATCCTTCGCTATGTTAAGCTCAATCTCTATGTCATAAGTATCGATCTTCTTTTTCTTCAGTTCCTCAACCTTCTTCTCAAACTCCTCTATTTTCTTATTTAGTTTTACGTATTGATTAATTTCTTCATCCGTTAGCGCAAATGGGGAGTGAAGCAATGGTCTGAATGATATGAACCATGGCCTTCCATAGTTGTACTCAGGATTCTGGAACAAGCCAGTTCCAATAGTTAGTTTTGTAACCTTAGAGGCATAATCAGCTCCATACTTTGATTTAACTCTTCCTATATCACCTTCATACTTTGTTCTAAGCTGGATTTCATTAGCTATGTTTGCTCTTATAGCTCCCTTGAAATCTAGCAATACTTGGGAAATTAGGAAGAGGCCAATTCCCCATTTTCTGAATTCTCTGCAAGCTCTTTCTATTGCCACATATCCTCCCTTTCCTCCGTACTTTGGTAATAGCCTGTGAACCTCATCGTATACAAGAAGCAATTTAATTTCTTTCGATTCAGGAGGTCTCATGTCGAAAACTGATTGTATACTCCTTCTAACAAAACCATCTAGCTCTTCCGGCTTTAATCTATTCATTACAAAGACTGTTATTTCACCAGGATTCATGTATTTTCTTATATCTATTTCCATGTTTGGATCCTCAACCAAAACTATGTTTGTCTTAAATCCTCTTGCATCCTCAGGCTTTAAGCCGAATTGTGAGTACAAATCTAACATTGCTTTCAATCTATTTGGTTTCATAAAGCCTGTCCATTGTGCTGTTGGATCAAAAACTATAACAGGAACTTTCCTCTTTAACAATTCTTCTGCACAAACCATTGCAGAGACAGTTTTACCAGAACCAGTACCTCCTGCTGCTATAGAATGCATTATGAGCTGTGATAAATCTATATAAGCCTTTATATTAGTTTCAGCTATCTTTCCAACTTCTATAGAGTTTGGCCCTGGTTGAGGCAATTTCTTAAAATCAACAGGAGCTATGTATCTTGCTTTTGCAGCTTTTGCTGCTCTGTAAGCTGCAAGCCATTTCATTCCTACTAGAACAGAAGGAACTCCTACGAATAGCACTATATAAGTTGCCCAATGCATGAATATCGTCCTTAGAATGAATAAAGGCAATGGAAGAACTGTTACATCAAAGTTATCTGAAGATAAAGCATACTTAGTTCCGTACCAGTAACTTGCATTCGCTTCTATTAAGTATCTTCCTTCTGGTGTTCCTTCGGGTATCTTGATTTCCCTCCTGAAAGTTGCTACTGTAGCTACAGCCAAAGTTTCTTGTGAAGTTACTATTATTTTATTTGGATCTAACAGCGACCTTACGGTATAAGTTACTGTTATATCTTCAACTGTTGGAGTTTGACCCATGTTAACGAGCTTTACTTCAAAGGTTAAGTTTTGGCCAGGGTTAACAGCTTTTGAAAGAACTGTAACTTTAACGTCTAGCAAAGGCTCTACAACAGGCTTTACTGTAATGGTTATAGGTATCCTATCTTCCACATTTTCTGTTCTTACAACTATTTCACCCGTATAGATTCCTGGAGCTATGTTAACCGGTGCATAAGCTCTTATAGAAGTTACTCCCAAACTCTTTGGAGGTATGGTGAATATCGGTTTTTGAATAGTTAACAACTGGAATGCAGGCCCTTCTACGCTTATCCTAACTTCTATTAATTTATCCAAATGGTTTGTTATATCGATAGAAAATACCTTTTCTTCACCAGGTACCAAAGTTGTCTCTAACAAAGTGGACTTTATTTCAACTGGAGCTAAAGTAACGTTCGCTCCCGGCCCAACAGCAGGTATTGCAGGTATAGTTATCGCTGGTGCTGGTGCAGGAGTAACAGGAATTACTGGAGTTGGTGCCGGTGGTAAGTAAGGACAATCTGAAGGACAATTCTCCGTATTTTCTCCGTACTCACTTTCACATTCTCCATTTCCGCATATGAATTCTGCTATTAAGTATGCCCCTCCTAGCTCAGAAGTATTAAGTTTTATGTAAAATGCGGTTAAGTTTACAGAATTGTCTGAATTATCCCTGTTCGGATTAGTTATTCTTACCCATAAAGTATTTTGTGCCATTGAAATTTTTGGAGTCCAATTACCTCCGTACTTATACACACCAAGCCTGGTTGGATCGTATATAGGAACATTACATCCTCCTCCAGCACAATCAGAAAAGTTGAAGTATAGAAGGTAATAGCTTGGTTTTAATATCGTATTAACATAAATTGCTTTTACTGCCGAGCTAGTTATTCTAAGGGAAGGAATATTTCCTATTATTATCGGATTGAAATAATTTTGAGTTAAGCTTAAATTGTACATTTCTATTCTATGAGTAAAGCCATATTCTTTGAGCTGAATAGCTAAATTGTAGGATTTTGCATCTATCGTTTCGTTGTAAAAGCCTGTTGTTAAATTAGGACCAAACTCAAACCTTTTAATTCCTGTTTCTAAATCGAAGAATTCAAAGCTAGCATCTATAACAGGCTCTCCAACCAATTCAACGTTCTTAGAATAACCGCTAAACCAAACTGTTGGATATATTTCAAATCTTGAAGAGTTCAAAGCACAGTTATTGGATAAATCGCAAACTCTTACTATAAGCGTATAATTGCCTATCATTGAAGTATTGGAGAAGTTTAATTCATACGCATAAGTATCACCAAGCTTGGAGATTAATTTCAATTCAACTTCTTCACTAGATGAATCCGGATAATTCATATAACTAGTTACGCTTTTTATTCCTCCTGCCTCTATTACATAAACCCTTATTCTTACTGTATGGTTTGCAGGCACTCTAACAGGAATTTCAAATAGTATTATAGGAAGTACATTGTCCTTGTAAACTACCGAATCTTCTTCAACATCGCTCCTAACTAAATATCTTACACCCTCATAATGGGAAGTAATGTTTAAGCTGTAAACTCTTCCTGTTGAAAGTTCTGGAGCATAGAACTTTACTCTCCATAGATTTTCTGTTGAATTGAAGTAATAAGTAAGAATTGAAGCATATTGAGCTAAAGATGAGTTAAAGACTGTTACGTTAAAGCTAACGTTTTGAGTTACGTAGCTTGAATTAGCTGTTACATTAACTTTGGCTTCTATTACATCATTAGGCAATATTTCGATTAGGGGATCAGCTTTTGTCGGGTAAACTATTTTAACTTTATAAACGCTTACGAACATGCTTACGAAGCTCTCTTGCATCTTTATGCTTGCGTTTTCTCTTAAAGGCCCTACTATTTCAGAGATTATCAATCCTGAATAGTTAGCATCATAGCTAATGGAAGGGGAAGAATAGTATATGTCTATTGTTTTGCTCCCGCCGTAAGGTAGAACTATTTCTTTTTCAGATAGACTTAAGTATGATGATACGTTTCCGCTAACGCTCAAGCTCAAGTTTATTTCTGAATTGCCCGTATTTACTATCGTTAAGCTTCCAAAGTAGCCTGAATCGCTATCTAAAACGTTCCTATGGATCTCTTTTTCTGCATGTTCCCATGAAATGTTTATCGGTACTGTAACGTATATTGGCAAGCTTAATTCCTTTCCGTCATAACTTATCCCTATGCTCCCATTATAAGTTCCTGTTTGGTAGTTTGGAGGAACTGATATGCTTAAATTAACTTTTCTTGTTTCTCCAATAGGTATTGAAGCAAAGCTATAAGGATTGAAAATTAAACTGAAATCTTTGCATACTATTCCACTCTTGCAGCTTATAGATACATTGCTAACGTTTTCATTTCCAACAGATTTCAAAGTAAAGCTAGTGTTCTTAGCGCTTCCTGCCGGTACTATTTCGCTTATATTTCCTTCCAAAACGATAAGTTTAGGATTCTTCGTAACGTTAACTATTATAACTGCTGAGCTAGCGTTGAAAGTTTCATTAAGATTCATCCAGCTAGCGTTTAAGTTTACGTAATAAATTCCTGGAGATGTTGCATTCTTTACGATTATTTCTGCTAAATTCCACCTTACTTCGTTCTTCAAAACAGTTCCTAGCCTGAATGAGTTTGGTATTACTTCTATTTTTTCAGACGAAGAATTTATCGTTAAGTTAACATCAAAAGCTCTTGACCCTCCAACGTTTTTAATCGTTATATTCACAGTGAAATTCTGACCATAATCCAAAGTTATATCATCAGCTACTATTTCGCTAACGTTTGGAATTATTTCAATTCTAGTAATCTTCGAGCCTTCAACCTCTATTGGCAAAGTACAGTCTTCTAAAGAGCGAGTATCGTTAGCACATATTTTGATGGAATGAATACCTTCCATTAAGCTGAAGAACGTTGTATTGTAAATTGAATTCTCGAACGGATCCATGAATTGAATTATTGTTGAGCCGTTTGGCAGAGTAACATCAATCCATGCTTTATCAACAGCAAAATTATCAGTTATTCTTGCCTGTACAGTAACATTCTCATAGCCAACCTCAAAAACTCTTGGCTCAACTATAACATCGCTTATGATTGGCGGAATATCAGTAACATTAAGTATTATAGTGGTAACTCTTTCTGGAGGGTTGGCAAAAGTAACGTTTCTTATAATTATGTTTACTTCATAAATTCCTTGCTGCTCGTTCGGAGAAACTCTATATTCAACTGTAACATTCCTTGAAACCTGTTTTTCTAAGTCAAAGGCAGTAGTTCCTTTTGCTCCGGAAGGATAAGCCATGATGAAAGTAGTTCCATTACCTGACTTAAGAATCTCGAACGGTATTTTCACATTTCCTATATTAGTTACAGTTATGTTTCCAATGTATCCGCTAGTATTCAACGGAAGTAGAACGTAGCCAAAGCTTTCAGGCGTTCTAAGCCATGATGTATTTACAGGGATTGTTAAGTTTAATAGCATTTCATCATATCCTGCATTACTCGAGCTAGCTCTAATCTTCGTCCAATAAATTCCGGGAGACTGGCCAGCTGGAACTTGTATAGTTATATGGGAAATGAAGCTTTCTCCTGCTCTGAGCAAACCGTAGGAATTTGGAATTAGAGTTAAAACGCAGAGAGGACAATTTTGGGCGAGGTCACCTCCTACGCTGCTTAAGCCCACTTCCCTCACTTCATCATTCCCGCTTGCATAAACCGTTACATTTCCTATGTAAGTTGTTGAATCGTGAGGAGTGATTTTGCTTATTACTTTAGGCGAAATTTCAATTACAGGATTGGAAGAAACTGTTATCGAAGTTTCATTTAGAATTTGGTCAACGCTTTTATCAGGATTCTGCCATGTTGCAATCGTATAAGCTCTTATTAATTGTGGGGAAGTTTTTTCAGGAACTGTTATTTTGAAAACCCAAGAGCAAGTTTGTTGCGCGTTTAAATTTCCACATTCCTTCTTAGTTTCATTGTAAATCAAAGAGCCAAGAGGATGTTCTGAATGGGTTAAATTAACTGAGTAAGCTGTTGCAGGCCCTAAGTTTGTGAAGTTAACAGAAACTTCAAATGTATAGCTTGTTGTTTGAGTTATGTTGTAAGCTACTATGGAGCTTGGTAATTGCTCTATTAGGCCATAGATTTTTCCCCAAACACTGAAGTTCCCGGCAAAAGTGCTATTTACGTTTGATTCTGGCTGCAAATCTCTTGCATAAATTGTTACACTATAATCCCCTCCTATAGGTGGAAGGTAAGATGCGGAATAAATTGCTCTGAAAAATCCTAATTCTTTTTCTGGAACAGTTATATTGCTCATAGGAACGATTACTATGCTCGAGTTGGGCAAAGTTATGTTTGCCCAAACAGATTCTATTTCATAATTATCTTCAACAGTTGCAGTTATCGTTGTATAATTGAGGTTTGCTTCTATGCTAGCATTTGGAATTATAGAAATGTTAAAGATTATTGGTGCTTTCGTATCTTTAACCCATATCGTTTCTATGGCTTCGCTTATGTAAGGCGAATAATACTGAGTAACGTTAGGCCCTATATTACATTTGAAAGTTATGTTTCCTTTTTGAGTCGGGATAAAGCTATAACTTGCATAACCTGAAGAATTTGTAATATAAGTTCCGTTGAAGATGAATTCTGTAGAAGGCTCCCATTTGTAAGAGAAGTTAACTTCATAATCAGAAATTCCGCTCCCAGATTCATGATCTTTTACTAAGCACGTTGGGTAGAATTCTTCTGGGTAAGGAGTAATTCCTACAGGTGAAATCCAAACTACGTCCGCTAAGCCTGTTATAGTTATAGTTACATTATCCCTCCCATCCTCGTAATAGCTTTTGCTTGCAACCGCCATTAGCTGGTGAATTCCAGTTCTTTGTTGAGCAACTATTGGTTGAGGAAGTGTAGTTTCTAAACCTATCGCTAACAAAGCGGTTTCATTGTACCATTTTACTGTTGGATTAAGATAAGATGAGTTTTCTCCATTTTCGCTCCAAACGCTTGCATTTAGGAAAATGGAAGAGGATTTTGGATAAACGCTTTCATTTAAAGGTGAATTTATCCTTACAAACAGAATTCCTTTTACTGTTATCGATGTTGTATTTGTTGGAGAATCCTCATTCCCTGGCCTTGTTGCATTTATGTATATTACATAAGGTGAGGGAGTATAGTCGTCAGCAGGATTGAAATTAATCAGCTCACACCATCCTGTTGCATTTGTTATGCAACTTCCAATCAAGCTTGTGGAATTGTAGAAGCTAACGTTTGCATTGCTCGCATCACCTATTTGCGCATCCTTAACATGAACGCTTATGTTTGTTTGGTAAGGAGCAAAAGAATCGTTTCTGTAAATCCAAGAGTATTGAGGAATGATTTGGTCTATTTGCAACGGCCTGCTAAGCCTTACCCAAGTTTCAATTTGAGAAATTGAAGTATTGTAGTAAAGTGTTGAATTGCTTTCGATGAAGCAAGTTAAATTGTACCATCCAGCACCTTCTAAGTTTGTATACCAAACTATGCTTGCATATCCTTGAGAGTTCGTAGTTGCATTTTCTAGAGGTTCACCATTCTTTAAGAAAATAACTGTATAGTTTGGTATTGGTTGAGAAGTGTTGCTATCTCTAATATGGCATTGAACAATTACAGGAGTACCTGCTGCATAGCTTGAAGAGTTTGGTGGAGAAATAGAATCTATTTCGCTCCATCCATAAATGTAAACTGAACTGCTATTAAAGTTTGGATCATAGTATTGTCTTGAAACGTTTGAATAAATTGTTTCCGGCCCAAGCTTATATTTTATCGGAATAAACCAGCTTGCATTATAGCCAGAAGCTAGTAATTGCCAGGAAGAATTATACCAATTAACGCTCGCATCATTTATCTCTTCATTACAATCATCCTTAACGCTTGCGTTAAAGATGGCTAACTTTCCTCTGTTCAATATCGCTTGTTGGGTTGGATTGATAATAGAAACGTTAAGTTGGCCATAAACAGTGAAATTGTAAACTGAAGAATTAATTACTTGATAGCAGCTAAACCCATCTTTTTCCACAATTCCTCCAAACCAGTATTGCAGACCAACAGAAGAATCGCATTCAGGGTTGTGCAAAGCTGAGCAATAGCCATTAGAAGAAACACAATCGTAAGCTACTGAATAGTTTGATCCATCCTTCGTAACCCATATTGTTCCGTTTGCTCCACTTGGATAAGTTTGAGCATCAGAATCATATATTATGAATTCTAAGAATGCTTGATTGTTTCCAATTCTTCTTACGGTAGAATTGCTTGCAGGACTTCTGCCTAAAGTAACGTTATCCCTTTCCAAAGTCATATTTCTTGATTCGGTTTCAGCAGTATAGCCATATGGATCTGTTGTGTTGAATTTGAAGTAGAAGTAAGGTGATTGCAAAACATAATCTTCGCAAGTAAATCTATGAGTAAAAGTAACGTCAATGTTTATTCCCTGTACTTGTTTCATTTCTACCAAATACCAAGTTTGATTATCATAGCTCTTCCACAAGCTAACATTGTTTATGTTCAAATCAGGATCGCTAAAAGTTACTGTAAAAGTATAGAGTTCGCCCCATCCTCCTACATAGTGGTCAACTCTCGGATTGCTCAAGCTTGGCTTTTCTCCCAAGAAGAATGCATAAGGTTTGAGAGTTGAATTGCTTGCATAATAGTTTTTGCTTGCACTCATGCTCAAGTTATACCATCCTCTTGGTTTTCCGCTTGTGCTTTTAGTACAGTTATACCATCCTTCTCCCTCTACCCATCCGTTATTATCAGTTATCGTGCATTGATAAGGTGAGCCAGCTGGTGGTATAAAAGTAAAAACAACAGTAGCATTTTCCACATAACTGCATTCATCTGTCAAATAACCACTAACATTAACATTATCACCTCTTATGAATCCTTGGCCGGAAGGATAGGGTATAGAAGGCAATAGCAAGGATTTTATTGTTATTGTGTAATTCGTGCTATTCTTATCCTTATAACATACATCGTTATAAACCCCTCCAAACCATTTTTGTACACCTGTTTTATAATCGCATTTACTTTGGCCGGAAGGTAATTCTAGCGGGAATCTATAGCTTAAGTTTCCATATTCATCAGTTTCTGAAATCTTTTGACCTGCAAAATTGTTTCCATCAGTAGTTACCCAGAAGCTTCCGTTAACTCCTGCTCCTACTATTGAATTCCCATAATCCGTATCTATTACTTTCAAGCTTAGGTATCGATAATCAGTTCCGTTTCTCCAAACTTCAACGTTATTTCCGCTTACTAATTGCAAGCTTACATCATCTTTCTCTAAAGTGAAATTCTTTGGTTCTATAGTTGTTTCATAAATTTCGCCTCCAGGCAAAGGATAGCTTGGGTCATCGCTTGCATTAAACTTGAATTCCCAAACATGAGGATAAGGATCTGAACGGCTTGCATCGCACGTTTCTCTGCTCCAACTCAAAGTCACTGTTTGATTTATAACTGGTGGATCAAGGTTTGTTTTGTTTGCTTGAATCCAGATTGAAGAACCAAACCTTCTTACATAGAGCGTTAGATTAACAAAATCATAATCTTCATCTGTTACAGTAACGTTGAAGTAAAATCTTTCACCCCATCCTCCTATTTCTCCTCCTTGGCTTGAAGTTACGCTCAAATTCCTTAGTTCTGGTTTAGTTTCAACGAAGAATTCGTTGCTCATTCTTACTGATTTATTGTTAAAGAATTCTTTTGAAACATTTACAACAATGTCATACCATCTTGCTTTCATGTCAGAAGTGTTTCTATTGCATTTATAAATTCCTGTTGTAGGATGAATTATTTCTGTGCAATCATAAGTTGTTCCTGAACTGTGAATTGCTTGCATACTTATTTCATCAACATCAATTTCTCCTCCACAATCATCCCTTATAAACATTTCTTCTGCTATGTTTGGATTTCCTGCATCTATAGTAACGTTTTGCTCGCTTCTCAAAACTCTATCTTCTGTTGTTTCTCCTTGTTTATAAGCAGATGGAGTATAATCAAAATCAGCATATATGGTAAGAGAATAGTTTTGCGTTTTTTGATAGGCATAACAAGAATCAGTTACTGCTCCATACCATTTTTGCAAGCCAGGATTATAGTTACAGTCTGGATTGAAGTAATAAGTTACTATTCCACTTGAGTTTGTTGTATTGCTTTCAGGGAGGAAAACATTCCCATCTTTTGTTACGTAGAAAGTAACAGTTGCATTAGCTGGAGCATTTTTATCGGTATCGTAAACTCCTAAAACTAAGCTTACAGTATTTCCTGCTGAGCTATCGCTTCTGTTAACTTTTGTATCATTTCCATAGATGTAATAAATTACAACGTCGTCAACGGTTATGTTAGGTCCTTTTGTTGGTGTAGTATTAATTATATTCGTCCCGTCATCAAGCTGCCAGATGAAGTAATTATCTTCTCCTATATCTGAGCAAGAGAAATCACTAACGTTTATGCTGCAAATTCCCACTCCTCCTACAAGCAGAACACTCCCTTTTCTTACCCACGTTTGCTGATTATCCGTTGAAACAAAAAGCGTACAATTAACATTGTCCCATTGCAGATCATTCACTTCCAAGCTGTAGTTGAAAGTTGAGCCCCAGCCTTCTTGCTCAGGAGAAACTGAAGGGTTGGAATATTGTGGAGGAGTGTTGTTCAAGTAAACCCAATCAACAAAAAGTGAAGAATTGCTATCATAATATTCTTTACTTGAGTTTATTCTGAAGCTATAGTATCCTCCTTGCTTGAAAGTTAAGTTCCAACTTGAATTGTAAATTCCTG
>CAZPVR010000010.1:0-14154 GCA_964590365.1 uncultured archaeon | reverse complement strand
AACTAATATTCTTCACATTTTACTTGGTAGAAGCTTTTTTCATGATTACAAGATGGGCATTTTTCTGGAGGTTCTTTCCCAAAGTGAACATAGCCGCATTCTCTGCAAACCCACCAGACCTCTTTTTCTTTCTTAAATACAGTTCCTTTCTCCACTTCATTCAAAATTTTCTTGAATCTTTCCTCGTGATGCTTTTCCGCTATCGCTATAGCTCTCAACCTTCTAGCAATTTCAGGAAAACCTTCTTTTTCAGCAACTTCAGCAAATTCAGGATACATCTTTGTGTGCTCATAATTTTCTCCTGCAATCGCTGCTCTCAAATTTTCTGCTGTACTACCAAAATTTGTTGAAACGCTAGCTTCAACTTTTATTTCTTCAAACTTCTCTTTTTCTCTTTTTAGCTCATTTATGAGCTTAAAAAGCCAGCTTGCATGCTCCCTTTCATTTTCTGCTGTAATCAAAAAAATTTCTGCAATTTGCTCATAACCTTCTTTCTTCGCAACCTTTGCATAAAAAGTGTAGCGATTCCTTGCTTGACTTTCGCCAACAAATGCCTTTGCAAGATTTTCCACAGTTTTCATACTTTTATTTTAAATTGAATGTAATTTAAAACTTAATCAAACTTTTTTGTTCATCCTTTTCTGGAAACTCTAGTTGTTTTTTTATTTGTAGCGCAACTTTCGGGCCCACAATTCTGCTTAAACTTTCAAGCGGTATTTCTCTTAATCTTTTCAAAGAAGTTAAGCCCGATGAGAAAAGTTTTCTTGCCCTTATTCTACCTATTCCCTTAATTCTAACAAGGGGGATTAACTCTTCCTTAACACCATATTCAAGTCTTACTCTAAGCTTCCTTATATCCTTTAAAATATCTTTATAGCCCAAAAGTAAAGCGATTTCATGTAAAGAGTAAATAAGCCAATCGGCTATTTCCCTTCTTCCATAGAATTCTCCCGGTGTTACTTTAAACTTTTCCAAAATTTGATCTTCGCTTGCTTCATTTATCCATTCTTCAAACATCAAAGCAGTTTTCACGCTCCTCAAAAATTCATCAAATTCCAAGTCCCACTCACTAGGAATTTCTTGGAGAAAAACTTCCTCTCTCTTAGCTATTATCTCATTTAGCTCAGAAAATTCTCCTGTTCTTATACTAAGTAAAGGCTTCATTTCCAAAGTATTGCAAATCAATTGAAGAAAGCTAAAAGGCTCTACCTTAGCTTTTTTAGCTCTATTCAAACCATTAATGAAATTAAAGGCTGTTAAAGGATCTATATAAAGCTCTGAAACTCTTTTCCCTATTACAGTTGGAAAAATCTTTTCTTTCTTCCTTTTTATGAAATTCCATTCTTCAAGCATCTCCAAAATTTCAAAAATCTTTTCTTCTATCAAGGAAATATTCCCATACTGATACGCAAAAAAAGTTTTTGAGAAAAATTCTAACAAAGATTTTTCTGAATTGCAAAATTGAGTGGCGATTAAAGCCAAAGCGTGCATTCTTATGGCAGGTTCCGCGGCAAGCTTCGATTGAATTTCTTCCGGCTCTCCCATTATAAAATGCTCTATGAGTTCCTCTGCCTCATTTTCCGACCTCGCTATTAGAATCGATTCGCCAAAAGGAGACCACTCAGGCCTTCCTGCCCTCCCTTTCATCTGATGGTAATCTAGAACAGGAATGTAAACCGCACCAAATCCAGGATAATAGCGTTTTGCATCCCTAATTACAACTCTATCAGCAGGAAAAGAAACCCCCATTGCCAAAGTTGGTGTGCAACAAACAACTTTAATAAAACCTTTTTTGAAATTCTCTTCTATTAACCTTTTTTGAATCCCCAATAAACCAGCATGGTGAAAAGCAACTCCGTTTTTAATACATTCGCTTAACTTTTTACACTGTCTTGTAGGTGTTTCCAGAACTTCCAAAACTTTTTTAGAGACCTCTTTTAAGTATCTCAGCTCATCTTTCTTTAAAAAGTTCTTAACTATCCCAGAAATTTTTTCTGCCAAACTTTCAGCCTTTCTTCTCGTAGAAACGAAGAAAAACATTTGCCATCCCCTTTTTAAAGTATCCTCAACTATTGCCTCTTCTTGGCTTAAATTTTTATTTATTTCACAACCTTCCTTTTCCAAAAATTTTATCTTATGATTAAAGCAAACCCCTTCATAAAGCTTTACAGGCCTAAAATCACTTCTAATTAAAGTTGCATTCAGCCAATCAGCTATTTCTTCTGCATTTTTAATGGAAGCGCTTAAGCCTAAAATCTGCGCTTCTGGAGCTATTTCCCTCAACTTTGTTAATAAAATTTCAAAAGTTGGGCCACGCGAGGGGTCTTGCAAAAGATGTATTTCATCAGCAACTATCAAACCAATTTCAGGAAGCCAGTCTGCACCATGCCTTATTAAGCTATCAAGCTTTTCTGAGGTAGCGATGATAATATCGTATTCCTTAAGCCAAGGATCTGCCTCATCTAAGTCTCCAACAGATATCGCAACTTTATACTTTTCAGAAAAAATACTCTTGAAAATCTCGAATTTTTCATTGGCCAAAGCGACCAAAGGAACTATATAAACAACTTTGCAATTTTCTTTAAGCTTTTTAATTGAAGCAAGAATTGCAACAAGAGTCTTTCCGGCAGCTGTTGGGACTGAAAGGATTAAATTTTTACCTTCGAACAAACCATTTTTTATAGCCTCTTCTTGAGGTGGATATAGAGCTTTTATGCCAAGCATTTTCAATTTATTTACGTAAAAATCTTCAACTCCAAATTTCTTCAACTCCTCTACTTCCATATAAAACCCTATTTAAGTCTAATAAAACTAAATTTAAGAAAATAAATATTCTATGAAGATGGGAGGAAAAAATTTAGTGTGCATGGGAATAGAAGGAACTGCCCATACCTTCGGAATAGGAATAATGGACGAAAAGGGAAATATTTTAGCTGATGTAAGAGATGTTTACATTCCAAAAATTGGAAAAGGAATAATCCCAAAAGAAGCAAAAGAGCATCATGAAAAAGTTGCAAATGATATTTTGGAAAAAGCTTTAAGAATTTCAAAATTGAGCTTAGAAGATATAGACATAATTTCATACTCAGCAGGCCCAGGACTTCCTCCTCCATTGCTATTTACTGCAAACTTCGCTCACAATCTTTCAATTTCCTACAAAAAACCAATTATTCCTGTTAACCATTGTTGCGGCCATATAGAAATAGGAAAATTCAAAACTGGAGCTAAAGACCCTTTAGTAGTTTATTTAAGCGGGGGCAATACGCAATTGATTGCGTACGTTGAAAAAAGGTATAGAATTTTTGGAGAGACTATGGATATTCCGCTTGGAAATTGCTTGGACGTTGTTGCAAGAGAAATGGGCTTACCAATGCCAGGAGGGCCTCAGTTAGAAAGACTTGCGAAAAATGGAAAATATGTTGAATTGCCATATACAGTAAAAGGAATGGATGTATCTTTTTCAGGAATAGAAACTGCAGCGATAAAATTGCTTAGAAAAGGTGTAAGGAAGGAAGATGTTGCATATTCTCTTCAAGAAACATGTTTTTCCATGCTGACTGAGGTTGCGGAGCGAGCTTTGGCCCATGTTGGAAAGGATGAAGTTTTGTTAGTTGGAGGAGTTGCTGCTAATAAGAGATTACAAGAAATGGTAAAGATAATGTGCGAAGAAAGAGGGGCTAAAATGTATGTCGTTCCCGAAGAATATAGCGGAGATAATGGGGTTATGATTGCTCTAGTTGGAATTCTAGCCTATAAATCTGGTTGGGAAGCATTTAAAGATAAAATTAAACCAAAATGGAGAATTGATGAAGTTGAAATTACTTGGATTTAAACTAGCTCGCTTTCTGAAACTATTACAAAATCCCCAACTGATTTTACTGCGCTAAATGGAATCAATACTCTTCCCTTTTCATCGGTTTTAAGGTTGAACTCCTTCAAATACTTGCTTGGTTGCTCTATTACTAGATTTAGTAGTTCGCCGCTTTCCGTAATAAAATCTATGTTTGCAACAACTCCAAACTTTCTTCCTGTTTCTTCGCTAACAACAGATTTTCCTATTACATCACCAGCCTTAACTCTGGTTTCCATATTTTCACCTTAAAAATAATATGCAATTTCTTTAATTTATTATTTCTTAAATAAATTATGCGCCTTTTTATAGGCATAATAATTCCTGAAGAGTTGAGAGAAAATATTAGAAAAATGCAAAAGGTTTTTTCTGAAGTCGTTCAGGCAAAATTCGTTGAAGAAGAGAATTTGCATTTGTGCTTTTCTTTTTTGGGGGAGAAGAACGAAAATGAAGTGGAAAGGATAAAGGAAAAAATGGATTTTATTGCAAAAAATTTTAAAAGTTTTGAAATGATTTTGAAAGGAATTAAGCTTATCCCAAGTAAAAATTTTGTGAGAGTAATTGCTTTAGACGCTTTCGATGAAAATAGAATTTCAGAAAGCTTGAGGATTGAAATAGTAAATGAAATTGGCGGCGATTCCAAACCATTGCATTTGACTTTATGCAGGGTTAAAAAAATTTATGATAGAAAAAAATTTTTTGAAATTGTTGAAAAAAATAAGGATTTTTATGCAGGAAAATTTCTACTCTCAGAAATTCAATTAATAAAAAGTAAACTTAGAAAAGAAGGACCTGTTTACGAAATAATCCATAAAGCTAAGCTACTATAAATTCTTTCAATTCCTTGCTTTTCCTTTCAACCGGAACTCTTGCCCTAAGAGCTTTAAATATTTCTTTACTAGTAAGCTCCTCAACTTCTTTTCCGTCAGGAGCTCTTGCTATATAATCTACATCACAAATTTCCAGCAGTTTTTTAAGTATAAGCTCCCCTCCCCTATCTCCGTCAATAAAAATCGTAGTAACTTTTTTCTTACTCAGCTCTATTATAGGTTCTGGAATTGACGTGCCTTCTATGGCTATAGCATTTTTAATTCCATTTTTTAGCAGATTTATGACATCTGCTCTCCCTTCAACTATTATTATTTCTTCCGAATCCAAAATTTCCGGCCCACACGGCAGGCCTTGATAGGATTGAAGGTTGTCCTTTCTTAACTCTTCCTTTATTTTTTCCACCAGCTCTAAAGTTGAAGGTATTTCTGACTTAATCATTTCCTTTAAAATATCTTTCCCCCTTTCCAAAACATACTTCCTCTTTGCCTCTCTTACATCCTTCACGCTTTTAACCCTAATCTTTGCGGTGCATGGCCCTATTCTTTCTATAGTTTCAAGAGAAGCTGCTATCAAAGATGTTTCTGAACTATCTAGACTTGATGGAATTAAAATCCTTCCTTTGCTCTTGCCCCCTTCGTCCGTAATTTCAACTTCTATCCTTCCTATCCTTCCTGATTTCTGTAACTCCCTCAAATCTAAATCCTGGCCCAAAAGTCCTTCTGTTTGGCCGAATATGGCTCCTATAACGTCAGGCTTTTCTACTATTCCTTCGCATGAGAATTCTGCTTCTATTAAATATTTTATCATTGATTGAGCAAGCTTTCCCATTATAATCATCCTCCATAAACTTTAATATAAACTTTAATTCCTCTATTTTTTTAACGTTAAAAATTTTTCTGAAAATTCTTCTTTCAGTTGAGCGTACTTTAACACCTCTCGAAGTTAAAAATTCTTCAAGTCTTTTCGCAATTTTTTCTCCCTCTTCATCGAAGTCAGTAAGTATTAAAACATCCTTATCTATAAAACTTAAAATTTCATCCAACTTCTTATCGCAAATTGAAATAACATTCTTAAAACCAAGCTTCTCCATTACTTCTTTATCCCTTTTTCCTTCCACTATTATTCGAAAATTTCTCGTATTCTCTATTTCCCTTTCTATTTTCTCCATTACAGAGGAAATCATCTTACTCCTCTTCTACTAAAGCTTCCCTGCAAGCTTCACAAAGCCATTGACCATTTATATATTCCAACTCTTCATTATAATTCCCGCATGAATCGCAGATCCCTGCCATTCTCTTTTCCTTTATCTCAACCGGCATTTCTTTCATTCTAAGCCTGTATTCAAGCAATTCCATCATTTCAGGAGTTGCTCTGGCTATATCCGTTAATGAAATTAAACCAACAACTCTTTCCTTCTCAACTACCGGCAATCTATGAATATTATTTCTCTTCATCTTACTCACAGCTTCTGTTAAATCGTCATCCGGCCCTACTGTAACTAAGGGGGATGACATAATTTCCTTAACTAGAACTTCGCTTGCTTTCTTATCCCTAACAAGAACTTTGTTTATTAAGTCGCTGTCAGAAACTATCCCAACTGGTTTGTTGTTTCTTACTACTATCAAACATCCCTTCCTATGCTTCTTCATTATTTCTCCTGCTGTCTTTGCAGTTTCCTCTTCCTTTATAGTCAAAACTGGCTTTGACATCACATCCTTTACTTTTAAGACCATAAAACCAACCTAATTTTGATTTAGTTTTTATTGGTTAAAAAAGTTTTTAAATCTATGCCATCTTCTTCCCCTATCCTTTCCTTCGGTTTTAATATCCTTATTTTTCCATAACCAAAATCTACTACTAAGTAAAAGGGGAATCCTTCTAATGTTTCACCCAAATGGCCATAATAATAAAGCTGCTTCTTCTTAGTTGATTTGACTTGAATCATCATACATTTCCCATCTTTTAAGCAAATTAAATCTGCTTCTCCAAAACTTCCCCCCGCCCTAACAACTTTCCACCCATTTTCCTCAAAAATTTTTCTTATTTTTCTCTCAACGCGATATCCTTTCTTCTTCGATAATACCATATTTAATAATTTAAGCTCGAAATTAAAAATAGTGATTCGATGAAAATAGTTGTGATAAGCGATATTCACAACGATGTGGAAAATTTAATGAAATTCTTGGACGAAATAGAAAAAACAAATTTTGATGTTTTAATTTGTCCTGGCGACTTAACAGATACTATTGCGCCAAAAGGCTTTAGTAAGGTTGAGATAGGAAAGCTTATCATAGAGGAATTGAAAAGTTTGAAAAAACCTATTTTAATTTGCCCAGGAAATCAGGATAGAGAAATAATTAAGGTCATAGAGGATGCTAAAATAAGCTTGCATGGAAGAGGGGTAAAAATAGGAAAGTATGGGTTTTATGGGTTTGGCGGAGCAAAAACACCTTTTAATACTTCTTTAGAGCCAAGCGAAGAAGAAATAGAAAATGGTTTGAAGAAAGCTTATGAAAGCGTAAAAGATGCTAAAGTAAAGATACAAGTGACTCATATTCCTCCTGCAAGGACGAAACTTGATAAGATATTTACAGGTGCTCATGTTGGTTCTGAGGTTGTAAGAAAATTTATAGAAGAAAAAATGCCTTGTGTTGCTATATGTGCTCACGTTCATGAAGGAAGGGGAATTGATGAAATAGGGAAAACAAAAATTATAAATTCTGGAAGATTTCCTGAAGGATATTATGGGCTGATTGAATTGAATGAGAAGATAGAAAAAATTGAAATAGTTAATTTAACATAAATTCTTTAGCACCAAAAAGTATTTTTAGAAGTTAAGAAAAAATAAAAGTGGTATTTGGATGGAAGCAGAAATTCTTATAGAAAAAAATGAACAAGCAAGCGAAAAAATAAATGAACTTATAGAAAAACTGGATTTCCTCGATATTCAAATTCTAAGAAAATTTTATATGACTAATGAAAAATTTCCGAATGATTCGCAGCCTTATTGCTTTCCAATACTTTATAGGGAGATGAAAACTCAACACAAAATTAAAATTGGGAGCGAAGCTTTAAGAAAAAGATTGGACACTCTTACTAAGCTTGGCTTGCTACAAAAAATAAAACATTCTAATCCAACAAGCTATGCACCAATAATAGGGAAGGAAAATTTGATTAGAGCTATAATTATAAAATTCTTTGTATTGAATGGGTTAACAAAATTTTTATGAGATTTCTTAAAATTTTCTGAGCAATTATTATAGTTGTTAAAATTCTTTCTTAACTCTTAAATTTTCATATTTAATCTTTGAAACTTCATATTTACTCTAAGAAAATTCATACTTATTTTAGGAATGTTCATACTTATTTTAGGAAAATTCATAGAAAATTTTAGAGTTGAGAGATAAAATTAAATTAATATTAAAATACGTAATACCTACTTGGAAAAAAATTTTAAAGTTCATAAAAATTGTTATTATTATGAAGCGGGGAAGGCCTTCGAAGAGGCATAAAATTGAGGCTGCTATTCTTGAATGTTTAGCTGAATTAAATACTTACATTTCTGTAAACGCGATTGTTAAATATTTAAAGAAAAAAATGGAAGAAAATGTGAGCTGGAACACTGTTAAGAAGTATTTGGATGAATTAGTTAGTTTAGGAAAGGTTGAAGTTGTTCAATTACCGCACTCGAAAAAAGAAAGCGCGGAAGGGTTAAAGGTCTATAGATTAAAGAAATAACTTTAAGCGTATAAATTATTTCACATGGAAAGAAGAGAAATAATTAAAATTTTCTTGGATAAAGGCCTTCAGTTAAGTAAGGATGCGTTGGAATTTTTCTTGAAAAATGAAGATAGAATAGAAGAATTTCTTAAAAATGCGGAAAGCGAAAAATTACCTGCTGTAATTTCTCTTGAATTTGTAAAAAAAATATTAAAGGAGCCTAATGTTGAGATTATAAAAAGTTTTAAAAAGTGGGAGGGAGAAATTTCTGTTTCAGAAATTTCTTCAATTTTAAGAAAAAGGTATGAAAAGCTCTCAGGAATCCTAACTAAAAGGCTAGATTTACCTAATTTAATTTCGATAAATAAAGTTAGTGAAAAGGCCAAAAAATTTTCTTTAATTGGCATGGTGAGAGAGAAAGATGAACATGAGCATTCCTTAATAATAGAGGATAAGACAGGAGAGCTTAAGATATTTTTGAGAGCTGATGATATAAGAAATATATTGGAAGATGAAGTTATAGGAGTTGTTTGCTCTAGAAAAGAAGATTATTTTTTTGCAGAGAAAGTTTTCCAGCCAGATATACCGTTAAAAAGGGAAGTAAAAAGGCTAGATAGAGGTCTAAAAGCAATTTTTCTATCAGATTTTCATTTAGAGAAAAACAATTTACCATACTTGAAAAATCTGGAAAATTTTCTGGAAAAGGAAAGGCCGGAAATAGCTTTTATCTTAGGCGATATTTCTTCAAAAGCCAGTGAAGTAAAAGATTTTCTTTCTATTCTTCCTTCTAGAATTTCAATTTTCGTTAAAGGGGAAATTGACGAAGGCGAGTTTGATGTAATGAGTTTTGATGAGTTTGTTTTTCTTAACGTGGAAGGAATAAATTTTCTTTTACTTCATGGTTCTTTACTAGAAAAATATGAGAAAAGGTTTAGGAGCATAGAAGATATGTTACTACAAATTCTTAAAAAAAGGCATCTGGCTCCAACTTTCGATGAAAAGCTTTGTATGCAGGATGAAAACTTAATAATAGATCCTATACCAGATATTTTTGCTTGCGCTCATTTTCATACACCAAGCTTTACGAATTACAAAGGCACAACTATAATTTCAACGGGAAGTTTTCTTTCTCAACCAATCTTTTGGTTAATTAATCTCTCAACAAGAGAAATCCTTAAGTTAGATTTAAGAGAAAAAATATAACATGGAAGTTGTTTTTCAATTATTGGATTGCGATTACGTTCTGCTCAATTCCTCCCCTTTAATAAGACTATTTGGAAAGACGAAAGAAGGGGAAACTGTTTGTACATTCTTTAAAGATTTCCATCCTTACTTTTTCATTCAACCAAGAGAAGGGAAGGAGGATGAAGTAATTAACTTCCTTCAAAAAAATTTTAAAGATCAAATAATTTCTATTTCACAAGTTTCAAAATTTTTACCATTTGGCTATTCGAAAGAAAAGGTAAAACTACTTAAAATAACCATTAAAGACCCTTCGAAAGTTCCTAAGCTTAGGGAAGAGTTGAGGGAGAAAAAGAATTTGATTGAAAACATCTTCGAGGCAGATATCCTTTTCAAGTACAGATTCATGGCAGATTTTTCCCTTTCTGGCCTTGGTTGGGTTAAAGTGAAAGGAAAATTTGTCGATACGAATTCTGTAAAAGCGAAAAAAACTATAGAAGCAGAAGAAATAGAAAGCGTTAGTTTGGATGAAAACGCTCCTTTAAAATTTTTATCCATTGATATAGAGGTTCTTCCTCAAGAAGGCTTACCCGACCCAAAAAGAGATCCAATAATATTAATAGGCCTTTCTTTCTATCCTTCTTTTAAAGACTTAAATACATTAGTTCTTGTTTCAAAAATTGTTAGGAAGAAAAACAGCGATATAATTTGCTTCGAGAACGAGGAAAAAATGCTCGAGGAATTTAAAAGGATAGTTGAAGAGTTTGATCCAGATATTATAGTTGGTTATAACATAAACAACTTCGATTTGCCTTATTTACTCAAAAGAATGCAAGTGAATAAAATAGGAAAGAATTTGGGAAGATGTAATGATAAGGGGGCAAGCTCCAAAGCATTGGGAGCGAAAAATAAGAATTATGTTCCCGGTAGGATTATCGCAGATGTTTATGAATTGGTAAAAGAATATGTTGGTAAAGGCTTATTAAGACTTAAAAGGTACGGATTGGGTGATGTTTCAAAGGCATTGCTTAACGAGGATAAGATAGACATAAAACACAGCGAAATAAAGAAATATTGGAATGGTTCTGAAGACCAAGTCAATAACTTGATAAATTATACAAGAAAGGATGCGATGCTTGCTTTAAGAATTCTTTTGCAGAAGAAAATGCTTGATAAATTCATAGAAATTTCAAAGGTCTGCGGGCTTTTGCTTCAAGATGTTTTGGATAGTGGCGAATCGAGCAGGATAGAAAATCTCTTGCTAAGAGAATTTAACAAGAGAAATTTTGTCATACCTTGCAAGCCGACTGCAAAAGAAATAGCAAAGAGGAATGAGGAAAGAATAGCAAAAGGATTTAAAGGCGCTCTTGTGTTAGAGCCAGAAAACGGCCTTCATGTCTCGCCAGTAGTTTACCTAGATTTTAAAGCTATGTATCCCTCAATTTTTATTTCATTTAACATATGCCCTACAACTTTAGTTTTGGGTGAAAGTAAAGAAGAAACGATAGAAACGCCTAGCGGTGCAAAGTTTGTGTCTCCAAAAGTGAGGAAAGGCATAATCCCTCAAATTCTATCTAGCTTAATAGAAGAGAGGGATAAAATAAAAGCTCAAATGGCAAAGGCTGAGGAAGATAAATTAAGAATACTGGATGCAAGGCAACATGCATTAAAGATAATGGCAAATGCGTTTTACGGATATACTGGTTATGTTAGAGCAAGGCTTTATTTCTTAGAAATAGCAAATGCTATAACAAGCTGCGGAAGAAGCTTAATACAAAAAACTAAGGAAATTGTGGAAGAAATGGGATTTAAAGTGGTTTATGGTGATACTGATAGTATAATGGTGAAGGTAGGGAAAAGCGTGGAAGAAGCTTTTGATACGGGAAGAAAAATAGAGAAGGAGATAAATGAAAGATTGGAAGGGAAGGTTAGCATGAAGATAGAAGGCATTTTTAAAACTTTATTAATTCTCACTAAGAAAAGGTATGCTGGCCTTGTAGTGGAAAAGAAGGATGGCAATTATGAAGAGAAAATGATTATGAAAGGTATAGAAACTGTTAGGAGGGATTGGTGCGATTTGGTGAGCAAAACGCTTTATGCAGTTTTGGAAATTTTACTTAAAGAGCAAAACACAAGAAAAGCTTACGATTATGTTAGAAACATCTTGGAAAAGTTGGAAAAGGGGGAAATACCTTTAGAAGATTTAGTTATAACTAAGAGCATTTCAAAGAGTTTAAAAGAGTACAAAGGAGTGCAACCTCATATAGAATTGGTTAAAAAATTGAGGAAAAGGAGCCCAGAAGCACCAGGTATAGGCGATAGAATTAGTTTTGTAATAATAAGGGGTCCTCAAATTCTTTCCAAGAGGGCTGAGGATCCTGAATACGTGAGAAAAAACAATTTACAGATAGATTCTCAATATTACATAGAAAGCCAGTTGTTGCCTCCTCTGGAAAGAGTGTTCGAAGCAATAGGTTTTTCTAAGTCCGAATTAATAGGAATAGGGAGACAATTGCTTCTAAGCGAAGTTGTAACAAAAAAAGTCAAGCAAGAGCCATTGAAAGAAATTCAAGGTTTTGTTTGCAAAACTTGCAATAATGTTTACAGGAGGGTTCCTTTATTGGGGAAATGCACTGAATGTGGAGATGAAATCCTTTTCTTTTTTAATGAAAACAAATCGAGGTATTTGAAAATATGAATCTTCTAGAGCTTGAATTACAAATTTTGAGGTTAATAAACCAGCCTTTCTTCCCCCTTTTAAACCTAATTTTTGCAGGAATAATTTTTTCCATATACGCATATCTAGCCTTTCTAATTTTTTTCCTTTACAGGAAAGGTGAAAAGAGAAAAATTTTGCATTTAGTCTTTTCATTAATAGTAGGAATGGCCTTTGTTCTTTTCTTAAAGTATTCAATTAGGAGAGAAAGGCCTTATGCTGCTCATGAAGATATTAAGCATATCTTTACAAAAGCAGATCCCTCATTCCCTTCTTCGCATACCTTCGTTTCAATCCTCTGCCTTTTCTTCTTACCAAAGCAATTTCCAAAGTCGATTAAAATATTGATAACATTCTATCTTTTAGTACTAATTCCCATAGGCTCTTTATATACAGGCGTTCATTACCCTTCTGATGTTATAGTTAGCGGGCTATTGGGATTCATATTTCCAAAGGTATTTAATGAAAATCTTTCAGTTAAGATTTTCAAGAAAATTTTTAGAATTGATGAAGAGATTTAGTCTTTATCATTTCAACGTAGATCGAATTTGTTAAGAAGCTTAATGCAATTCCTACTATGATAGAAAGGCCAAATCCCTTGAATTGTGTGAAGAGGAGAATAAAGGAAATGGTGAGGAAGAAAATTTTTATTAAGTTCTTAACTTCTCCCATCCTTTTAAACTTTACCACAAATTCATGCTTTTTATTTTTTACAATCTTCTCGGTTTCTAGGAAATAGATTAGCGAACTAATTATTAGAAAGAGAAAGAGGCCTATGAAGGAATAAGTATCAAAGACCCATCCCGGCCTCAAGAACTTTTGGCTTAGACCGGCGATGCCAAGAACTATAAATATTTCATAAGCTAAGAGGCAAGGGACCAAGAGATATTTTTTACCATACCTCTTCATGAATAAGAATGAGTTGAAAGTTAAAATTAGAGCGATTATAGCCAAACTTATATCGATAAAGTTCTTAAACTTTGGCTCAACATATTCATACTTTTCAATCCTTAGCTCCGGAAGCATTCCTGTTTGCAGAGCAAGCATTATTTTTTCCATTTTTTCTTTGGCATAAATTTTTGAATCATAACCTAAAATTGTTATGCTTTCTATTCTACTTCCTCCCATTTGAACCGGCAAAGGAATCTCACTTACAGGCTTTTCATTCAAATAGTAAATTAAGCTTGCATCCAAAACAAATCCTCCTGGAAGAAACCTTCTTCCAGCATTTTTAGTTAAAGTTTCAAACCTTAGAGACGCTTCCTTAGAAATATCTACAGGAATTCTAAATTCATAACTTTTGAAGTCGGGATTGTAAGTCAAATAGCTTATTTGGGTATAAACTGTTTTAACATCTTCGTTCCCGAAGAAAAATCCTTCAACAAAAACTGTTTCATTGCTTACATTTAAAATTTTGAACTCTATATTCTCCAAATAAAATCTTTCCCCTTCCTTATAACCTTCATCGTTTATGTAAAAAATTTTTTCTTCAACTCTAACTGGATAAGAATTTTCTAGCAGAAAATTTCCCGTAAAATTCGTTAAAACTATTCTCCTTAAAATTTTTGCCTCAAATTTACCCTTTTCCAGAAGCTTTCCTAAACTTTCGTTATTCAAGCTTAAAATTTCTATTTTATCGTTTATTAGCGAAACCTTATGCTCGGGTAAGTTCAACAAAGAAATTCTTTTTTGAATAACCTCAAGAGTTTTTGTTATGTTCCATTCTTCCTTTTGTGAAATTACAGTTTTTATTCCTCCTTGAATTTCTAGACTAAAAAGAATATTTTTTGAAGCTAGAAAATAAAGAGACGAAAGTGATAAAATTGTGAGAACAGCTACTTTAATCAATTTTTCA
>CAZPVR010000009.1:7054-14646 GCA_964590365.1 uncultured archaeon | reverse complement strand
GTTTTGGAAATTGCAAAGGAAAATTTAAAGCTCGTTGAAGAAAAGACTGGGCTAAGAATAAGGAATGTAGAATGGATATGGAAGGATATAAGAGAATTGAAAATGGAAGGGGATACTGTGATCCAATTCCCTCCTATAAGCGGAAGGGAGGATTTAATATTTCTAAGAAAAGCTCTGGAAAGTGCTAAAAAAGTTTATTCCGTTCATAGGTTTACCAAAGCAAGGAAGAAAAAAATTGAAGAAATAGTTAAAGAGTTTTCGGCAAAAATAGATTTCGAGAAGAAGTTTAAGTATAAGCTTCCATGGAAGGAAAAGGGGAAATTTGGTTACGAGCTTTTACTAATTTCCATTTCGCGTTGAATTTTCTCATCAACTTCTTCTATTTCCTTCAAAAACCTTTTTAAAACCCTTGGCAAATCCTTAGGTTCTACCCTTAAGATTTCGCTTGCTCTTTCTAAAATTTCCTTCTTCCTCCTCAATTCCTCAAAGCTCATCGTATCACCTACTCAATTTTTTAACCTCCTTCATTTTTTTCTTCCATCTCTCAAACAATTTTTTAACAGCATTCGGAACATCTTCCTCCTTGCAATTCAAAATTTTCGAAACCTCTTCCAAAATTTTTTCGCTTTCTTTTAAGTAATTCAAAGCAACATCTCCTGAGCAAAATTCTATCCTCACTATTCCATCAGCTATTCTTTTACTTTTTAAAATTAAAATCGGCCCTATTTCCTTAGTTGAGTTACAATGCAAACCACCGCATGCCTCATGTTCTTCCCCTATCGAGACTATCCTTAAAATTTTTTCTTTAGCAGGCCCTCCTTGGTAAATGTAAAATCCATATTTTCTCTCAGCTTCCCCCCTTTCCAAAAACTCAATCTTTACTTCCAAATCCTTTTCAACAATTTCGTTTGCAAGTCTTTCTATTTCTCTTTCCTCCCATTCTTCCAACTTTTCGAAATGAGTTATGTCAAGCCTTGCTTTATCAACATCCTTTTCACTTCCATACTGCCAAACATGCTTACCCAAAACTTTTCTTGCGCAGTAATTTATAACATGCGTTGCTGAGTGATGCCTTTTCAGAATCTCTCTTCTTTCCTTATCAACTTCGCATTCAACAACTTTACCTTCTTCCAACGGTTTTTCAAGCTGATGAATTACTACGTTACCAACTTTTTTAACATCCAAAACCTTAATTCCGTTTATAAAACCTTTATCGCAAAGCTGCCCTCCTGAAGTTGGGTAAAAAGCTGTTTGGTCCAAAACAACGAAGTTTTGAAACACTTTCACAACTTTTGCTTTAAATTTTAAAATATTCGGGTCTTCGTAAAAAAGCAATTTTGTTGGCTTTAGGTTTGAAATATCGAATAAAAATTCTTCCTTCTTCTCTTTTTCTCTCATATGTCTTTCAACTATTTTTGAGTAAAAGTTTGGAGGAATTTCTATATCAAGGCCAGCTTCTTTAAATTCTTCGGGCGTAATACCGTTCGAATCATAAAGTTTTATTAGTTCCTCTTCACTCGGTAATCTTCCTTCCTTTAAATAGCTCTCTACAATCCTTTTACTTCTTTCCTTGCTTTGAAGATATCTACTTTCCTCAATCTTCAGAATTTCTTCTATTCTTCCTTCATCCATTTCCGGTAAAAATTCTTTCAAATCTTTTGAGTGCATGAAGATTAAATCAGATAGGCTTAATTCAATTTTTGCCTTTTTTAAAAAATTGAGAGCCCTTCTCAATATTACTCTCAAATTATAACCTCCCGCAACGTTGCTTGGAATTCCTCCGTCAGCCAAAGCAAAAAGCAATGCTCTAGAATGGTCCAAAACAGAGTAAAAAGCTTGCAATTTTTCAAGCTTTTGCTTTAACTTCCTTAAGTCAGCATTTATTTGACCTGCTATACTTCTTAAGGCAGAATCCAAATCCTTGTTTTCATCTATGTTTATCCTCCCGCAAAACTTAAAATATTTTTTCAAATCCTCATCTATTTCTGGAGCACCAATTTTTTTGATTATATTTTCAAAGACAGCATCATAGCTGGTTAAACTTCCCCTAACAATCCAACAAAATCTTTCAAGTCCCGCACCCATGTCTATTACCTTCTTATCCAACTCCCCATAAGAGGAATTTGAAATTTCGAATTGAGTAAAAACAGCATTTCCCAATTCCAAACCTTGAGAATGGAACTCTAAGCTAGGTCCAAAGGCGTTAGGGCCGAGCCAAACATCTTCTATAAAAAATATCTTCTCCTTATCTATTCCAAAAACTTTTGTTAGAAGCTCAAAATCCAAATTTATGCATTCATCCTTCCAATAACCCTCCTTTCCATCGAACAAAGAGGTTTGCTGAACCATAAAGAAGCAGGAATAGCTCTTAGAATTCAAGCCTGTATTGGGTAAATCGTTGAATCTTAAGCAAGGCTGGGCTAGTATGGAAGGATTTGTTGGAAATTCAAAGTCTAACCTATCATCAACCAATCTACAAAAGTTAACTATTCCTGCTACAGTAAAGTACAAAGGAAACCATCTGCATATCACTGGATATCTTTTTAAAGGATGATGATTCTTACCTACAAAAAATTTTTCTATTTCCTTCCAAGTCTCCAAAAAAGTTAAGTCCTTAATCTTTGAGCCTATAAATTCGTAGCTCCTGCAAGATGAATCGCCACATATTTCTTCTTCGCTCAAACTCCAGAAAAATTTTCCACAATTCTTGCATCTCTTCCTTTCAAACCCTAACTCATCGAAAAGCGATACTTTCCAGAACTTTTCAGGATTTTTCTGAAATCCTTTCATCAAAATTTCTTTAGAAATCATCAAAATCACTTTAATTTTCAATATTTAAATTTCTAAATTTTAAGGAAGATAATTGCTTCCTGAACGAGGCCGGAGAAAAATAGTATGGAAGGGAGGATTAAACAACCCATACAGTGACTTCTTTTTACTTTCAAATAATTGCAGAGCAATCCTATAGAAGTTGAAGTAAAAGCTATGAGCAGGCCCAAAGGCCCTGTTAAAAGGAAAATAGCAAGAATAATGAAAATTATGGTTAAAGAGCAAAGAAGTTTGTAATTTATTCTTTCTAAGTACTTTGGAATCTTCTTTCCTAAAAATAAGGTTAAGAGTGCTGCTATTCCAGAAGAAAAGCATATTGCTCCTATTAAAAGAAATGTTTCGGTTAAGCTTATTCTTCCAAGAATCCTTTGAATGGCAACACTTACTCCAGAGCGTGGATTTCCAACGAGGAAAAGGGACATAAGAGAAAAAACTTCATTTCCTATGTTTATTCCAGAAATCGTGATGAGAAAGTTTCTCGCATCATTTAATCCTGAAAGTAAACTTACGAAAGTTGCTGCTTCGCTTATTCCTATTGCGGGTAGGAAACCAACGATTAAACCTGAAATTGAACCTAAAAATACAGATTTTATTATTTCTTTTTTCGAAATTTTAATTTCGCCCTTATAATCCTGAGGAGGTATTCTTACACATTCAGAAACGCTTATGAGTAAAGTTGGTAAACCGAAAAAGCCTGTTAGAATAGGAAATAGGATATTCTGCTGGTTTATGGAAGAATACAGACAAATAAGGCCTAAAAGGCCTGAAAGAAAAAATATTAAGGCTGCTGCCAAAATCTTTCTTACATTTCTTTCCGAAGCCAGCATGAAGATTACGAAGAAAACTATTACTAAATGGATAAATGGCCTTGAGACTTTATATAATACCTTAAATGCTTGGGAAATTGAAAAAATTAATGATAGCGTTAAAATTAGGCCAAAAATTCCACCAATTACAGTTAGCTTTATTGCCTCATATCCCCTTCCTTCAAGCAAAAGTCTATGGCCTGGTAAGACCGAAAGAGAAGTGCCTTCCTCAGGAGCTCCTATGAAAATACTTGATATGAAGTTAACAAAAATTTCGGTAACAGCAGTAGAAACTAGTAAAACGCAAAGTTCATAAGAGCTTAATTTCAAAGAATTTCCAAGAAAGGTCATTAGGGGAAGAAGAGTATTTATATGCATTCCTGGCACTAACCCGCAAAACGCTCCTATTAAGATTCCAGCTAGACAAATTAAAATCATCATTTCACTCTTATATCGCTTAACTTTCTCGGCACTATTTGCAATTGTCCATCGTATTCCTCAACCAAGCCTGTTACTTCTATTCTTCTGCCCTCACGAAAATCCTCTCTACTCAAACCAAAATTTTCAAGTTTTTCCATGAGGTTAGAAAAGATGGGAATTTGAATTCTTGTTTTTCCATCTTGCAAAGTTAAGAACATATGGCCTGCTTCATGAAATCTTACGTTAACAATTTTCCCTTCTGTCGTAACAACTCTCCCAACCATTTCAAAATTTATTTCGGGTATACTAACTTTTTCTGGACTGAGAGCTTTTGAGGAAAAATAAATCAAAGTAAGGCCAGAAATTGAGCAGAGAAAACAAGCTATTAAAATGAACTTTTCCTCCATGATTTTTGAAAATTTTTAGGAAAATTATAAAAAATTAGAACTTTTGGAGTGGTAATTATTCAATTTTGCTAAAACCAATTTCTATTTTTCTATCCTTAAATTCTAAAATTCCCTTGAAATCTCCTTTAACCTCTCCTATTTCTACTTTCGCTCCAACTTCTTTTCCAAGAACTTCTTCATATTTCTTCAAAATCTCTTTTGTTTCTTCATCAGAATTCAAGGTCAAATAAATCCTTTCCCTAATTTCAAAACCATAATCTTTTCTCATCGACTGAACTTTTCTAATGAGCTCTCTAATTAAAGCTTCTTCAAAATCAATTGTTTTATCCAATAGAATTGTCCCGAGTTCAAAATCTTCCCTTGCAAAATTTCCTTCCGGCAAAACTTCGGTGAGGCAAAGCTCCTTACAATTGCACATAATCTTTAAAATTTCATACGTTTCTTTTACGGCTTCTTTTACCTTCTCCCTCTCGCTATAAATAAAAATACTTTTAACAGGCCATCTTAATCTAATTCTCTCTTTCTGTCTTAGCGAATAGGTTGCTTCTATAATCTTCCTTGCAACCTCAACCTTTTCTTCCAAATCCTTGTTTAAAAATCTTTTTTCCACAGAAGGCCATTTTGAAAGATGGACTGATTCCTTCTCTTTTACATAAACTCTTAAGCCTTGGAATATTTCTTCTGAGATGAAAGGACATATTGGAGCTAACAGTTTGGATAATTTCATCAATACTTCATGCAAACAAGTTAATGCAACATTTTTATCATCATCCTCCTTTCCTATCCAAACTCTATCCCTTATGAGCTTTATGTAGAAATGACTTAAGTCTTTAACTATGAAGTTTGCAATTTTTCTTCCGGCTAAATGAAACTCAAAATTTTCCAGATTTTTCTCAACATCTTCTATCAAACTATTGATTCGCGAGAGAATCCATTTATCCTCTATTCTAACGATTTTTTTATTTATTTTGAAATTTTTAGAATAGAGCAAGAAGAAAGAATAACAATTCCAAAGAATGTTCAAAACTTTTCTTACTTCCTCTGCTGTTCTAAAGCTAAAATTCTGTTGCTCCCAAGGTGCAACCTCCCAGCAGAAATAAAATCTCGTAACATCTGCCCCAAGCATTTCCAAAGCATCCTTAGCCCAAATCACATTTCCCAACGATTTGCTCATCTTTTCCCCTTTTTCATCCAAAACCCAGCCATTCATACAAACTGTTTTAAAAGGAGATTCGTCGAATACGGAAATTCCGCAGAACATCAAGCTATAAAACCAGCCTCTTATCTGATCCTGGCTCTCATCAATCAAATCAACAGGCCATAATCTTTCAAAAAGCTTTTTATTTTTGAAGGGATAGCCCAAAGAAGCCCAAGGTGAAATTCCTGAATCGAACCAAACATCTATTATATCAGGCTCTCTTACCATTTCAGAATTACAATTTGGGCAACAAAGTTTTATTCTATCTACAAAGTGCTTGTGCAAATCTATTTTTTTAGGAATTTTTCCTTTTGCTTTTTCTTTCAGTTCATCCAAAGACCCTACTATTTCTATTTTTCCGCATTTTTCACAAACCCAAATTGGAATCGGAACCCCCCAATATCTTTGCCTTGATATACACCAATCAACTGCATCGCTGAGCCAATTCCTAAATCTTTCCCTTCCAAATTCAGGAAGCCATCTCACTTTTTCATTTTCTTTGAGCATCCTTTCTTTTATTAAATCAACTGAGAAGAACCACTGCTTTGTTAACCTAAAAATTAAAGGTGATTTACATCTCCAACATAAAGGATAAGAGTGAATTATCCAACTAAAATAAAGAAGCTTTCCTTCCTCTTTTAACTTTTCAACAATTTTTTCACTAGCATCCTTTACAAACAAACCACAGAACTCTCCTGCTTCAGAAGTGAATTTTCCATCATCGTCCACGGGAGAAACTACTGGCAAATTATAATGCTGGCCAACGTAATAGTCCTCAGGTCCATGGCCTGGTGCCACATGAACACATCCCGAGCCTTCAGCTGCGTTTACAAAATCGAAGAATTCTGCTTTCATACTTTCATATTTTTCCAAAATCCCATGCTTATAAGATTTTGATTTCAAAACAGGAATTGAAAGTATTATTCTATGAGCGTTCTCATTAGACTTTAAATTTTCTTGTACAGGAACGTTTAAAACCGGTAAGTACTTTAATCCTGCTAACTCTTTCCCTAAGAACTTTTCTTCTATTTCATAATCAACCTTAGCCAAATCCTTAAGAACAGCTTCAGCCCTTTTTTCCGAAATTATTAGCCTTTCATCCCCAACTTTAACTTTTACATAATATTCGTCAGGATGAACAGCTATAGCTACATTGCTTATTAAAGTCCAAGGTGTTGTTGTTGAAATAACTATGAATTCTTTATCCTTCCCGCTAATTTGAAACTTAACATATATATTGGGATCTTTAATATCAGCATAGCTATCCGTAACTTCGTAGCCAGCTAAAGCCGTTTGACAGTGCGGGCACCAATAAGTCGGCTTCTCGCCTTGATAGAGCATTCCTTTTTCTGCCATCTTCTTAAAACTCCACCATGCAGATTGCATATAGTAATTCTCAAAAGTTAAATATGGTTTAACCCAACCTCTCCATGCACCAATCTTTTTATAAAGTTCGAGCCAAACTTTTTCATTTCCTCTTGCCTTTTCCTCACACTTCCTTATAAAATTTTCAACCCCTATAACTTCCTCTATATCCCTTTTAGACTTTATGCCAAGTTCCTTTTCAACCATGTTTTCTACTGGCAATCCATGACAATCAAAGCCTGGTTGGAACCAAACGGAAAAGCCTTGCATGAGCTTTAACTTAGACCAAACATCTTTTAAAGTCGTTGTTTTTATGTGACCGACATGGGGTTCAGCATTGACATAAGGAGGGCCGTCGAGCAAATAGAATTTTTTCTTTCTTTTTAACCTAACAATTTTATCAGGTATCTTTTTTTCCTCCCAAAATTTCATTATTTTTTCTTCTATTGCTCTATGATCGTAATATTCTACCATAGAATTAAATTTAGCTAAAGGGAAATTAAAAGTTTTAGTTTATCCCCGATTTAAGTCAAACTTTGCTCCAGCCTAGAACAACTTAGCTTAAAG
>CAZPVR010000009.1:0-6954 GCA_964590365.1 uncultured archaeon | reverse complement strand
GCGAAAAATGGGAATGAGTATTTTCACAAAGAGTATTTAGTTATCTTATCCGCTACTTCTAAAATTAATTTAGAAAAGTTTACATTGGTTAAAGCAAAAAATAACACTAAAACCTAAATATAATTGGTGAGGTGGATGGAGCTTAAGCCTTTGAAGGGAACGAGGGATTTATTGCCCGAAGAAATGATAATAAGGCAAGAAGTTTTGGATAGAATAAAAAATGTTTTTGAAATTTTTGGCTTTCAACCATTAGAAACTCCTGCCTTAGAAGCATGGGAAGTTTTATCAGCGAAAGGGGCAGGGGGAGAAGAAATTTTAAAGGAAACTTATAACTTTGAGGATTTGGGCAAGAAAAGAGTTGGGCTAAGGTATGATTTAACTGTTCCTTTAGCTAGAGTTATAGCCTCCAACCCCAACTTAAATTTGCCTTTCAAAAGATATCAAATCCAAAATGTTTGGCGATACGGAGATGTTTCAAAAGGAAGGTTGAGAGAATTTTTGCAAGCAGATATTGATATAGTTGGTTCTAAAAGTATGCTTGCTGATGTTGAAGTAATAGCTTGCGCAATTACCTGCTTACAATCCCTCAACTTTAAGGATTTTTTAGTCAGGATTAACAATAGAAAGATTCTATCAGCTCTAGTTAAGTTTTGTGAATCAGAAGAGAAATCTTTAGAAATTTTTAGAAGTTTGGATAAACTGGAAAAAATTGGGAAGGAAAATGTGAAAAAGGAGCTTGAGGAAAAAGGAGTTTCAAAACAAAGCATAAAAAAGATTTTTGAATTTCTAGAGTTGGATGAAAGTCCTGAAAAAATTTTTGAAAAAATTGAAAGTTTGGGTATAGAGGAAGGGAAGGAAGGGATTGATGAACTAAGAGAAATTTTATTTTATTTAGAGCAAATTGGGATGAAAGAAAGAGTTAAAGTAGACTTAAGCTTGGCGAGAGGTTTAGACTATTATACAGGTCCCATATTCGAAATTTCTGCTGGTGGAAAAATAGGAAGCATAGCAGGTGGCGGAAGGTACGATAAGCTAATAAGCCTATTCTGTGGAAGGGAAATACCTGCAACTGGAATAAGCTTGGGTATAGAAAGGATTATAGAAGTTATGAAAGAAAGAAAAATGGTTGAAAGAAAAAAATCTAACGTAGAAGTTTTTGTTGCTACGGTTAACGAAGGAGTTCTTAAAAAATCTTTAAAGATAATTCAAACTCTTAGAAAAAATGGGATAAAAACAGATTTTGATTTGAGAGAAAGGAATTTAACTAGGCAGTTAGAATACGCAAACTCGCTGGGAGTACCTTTTGTAATAATAATAGGAGAAAAAGAGCTTGAGGAGAATAAAGTTAGAATAAGGGATATGAAGGAAAGGAAGGAGAATGAAATGAGGTTGGAGGATGCATTAGAATTCTTGAAAAATAAGTTCGTGAAGGGTAGTTCAAGATAAAGAAAATCTTTTTTTAATTTTTAAATTATCCTTCGTCCAGAAAAGTAAGTCTGTTCTATTATCAAGCCGCACTTCTTGCAAAGTACTCCTTCGTTCTTTACTTCTATCTTCTCACTTCCGCACTCGGGACAGCTTTCCATGTTTTTTTCATACATTTAACCTTTTTAAGTATTTTTCTGTTCGGGAATATCTAAGAAGCCAAATTTAGTTTTAAGAAAATATTTTTCTTAAAGGCTGAAAAACGATTCTTGTAAAAATTTTTTGGTTTTCGGAAAAAGAGATTTATTTAAATAGAAACTCGAAATAAATTAAGTGGTAAAAATGGTTAAGAGGCTGTGCGCGGATACAAGCATAATAATAGATGGTAAATTCGTTGAAATGGTGGAAAAGGAAAAGACAAAAGGCTTAGAGGTAATTATACCTGTAGCAGTTTTAGATGAATTACAAGCCCAAGCATCGAAAGGTAAAGAGCATGGATTCGTTGGTTTAGACCAGCTCAAAAAGTTGAGGGAAATTTGTGAGAAAAAGGATATAAAAATTAGGTTTACTGGGGAAAGACCGAGCTTAGAGGATATTAAGCTTGCACATTCCGGAAGAATAGACGCCTTAATAAGGGATGTTGCAAAGAAAGAAAATGCTATTTTAGTAACAGCAGATTACGTTCAAGCTTTAGTAGCAGAAGCAGAAGGGGTAAAAGTGCATTATGTACCCCCAGAAATAAAAACGAGCGGTTTGGAATTCGAAAAATTTTTTGACGACGAAACTTTGAGCGTGCATTTGAAAGAGAAAGTTCCTCCTTATGCAAAAAAAGGGAAGCCCGGGAATTTCAAGCTTGTTAAGTTAAGAGAAGAAGCTTGTACTGCAGAGGAAATAGAAAGGATTATAAAGGAGATTTTGGAAGCAACAAGAGTAAGTGAGGAAGGTTACATAGAAATTGCAAGAAGTGGTGCAACTGTAGTTCAGTTAGGAAATTATAGAATAGCTATAGCAAGGCCTCCTTTTTCAGACGGTTTGGAAGTAACTATAGTAAGACCTTTGGTAAAGTTAAGCTTAGAAGATTATAAGCTTTCCGATAAACTCATGAAAAGGCTAGAAGAAAGGGCTGAGGGAATTTTAATAGCAGGCCCTCCCGGAGCAGGAAAATCTTGTTTAGCTTCAAGCTTAGCAGAATTTTATAGGAGCAAAGGAAAAGTAGTTAAAACTCTGGAATCTCCAAGAGATTTGCAAGTTAGCCCAGAAATAACGCAGTATTCTCCTTTAGAAGGTAGTTTCGAAAAGACTGCCGATATACTTCTTTTAGTCAGGCCTGATTATTCGATATTCGATGAAATAAGAAAATCCAAAGATTTTGAAGTTTTTGCAGACATGCGCCTAGCCGGTGTTGGAATGATAGGTGTTGTGCACGCAAGCAATGCTATAGATGCTATACAAAGATTTATGGGAAAGGTTGAGCTCGGAATGATCCCTCATATAATAGATACTGTTATATTCGTAAAAGATGGGGAAGTGAAAAAGGTTTATGAGCTTAGTTTGAAAGTTAAAGTTCCTACAGGAATGACAGAAGAAGATTTAGCAAGGCCGGTTGTTGAGGTTAGAGATTTTGAAACTGGAAAGCTTGAATACGAAATTTACACTTTCGGAGAGGAAAACATAGTTGTTCCTGTTGAAGAAAAAGAAAGGATAAGCGCAATGGAAAAACTTGCGAAAGAAAGGATAATGGAGGAAATTAGAAAATACGATGAAAATGCGGAGATAGAATTTAAGTCTCCGGAAAAAGTTGTTGTCAAAGTTGATAACAGAGTCATTCCGTTCTTGATAGGTAAAAACGGAAACAACATTTCAAGGCTTGAAAAGAAGCTTGGAATAAAAATAGATGTTGAGCCAAGAATTCCTGCTTTGGGCAAAGAAGTCCATTTTGAAACTAGAGAAGCAGGAAATAACATAGAATTCATTTTCGATAGAGATCTTATTGGAAGAATTGCAAACATTTACATAGAAAGCGATTTTCTATTTTCAGCAACCATAGGCAAAAAAGGGAGGATAAGGGTTAATAAATCTTCAGAAATAGGAAAAGAAATTCTTAAGGCAATATTTTTAAAGAAAAAAATAAGAGTTTTGGTTTAGCAGAAAAAAATTTCAGAATTTGTTAATTTTTCCAACTTTTTACTTAGGAGAAAATCATTCTCTATCCTTATACCAAAAGATTTTGTGTATATAGCAGGCTCTATAGTGAAAACCATGTTCCTTTTGAACTTCATCACGCTTTTTTCCTTCTTTGAAATAGAAGGATAATCATGAACTGCTAAGCCCAATCCATGGCCAAGGCCGTGCTTTAGCTCAAAACCTTTGGAATTTAAGAATTTATCCACACATTCATAAACCTTATTAACTTCTTCCCCTTCCTTTATACAACTTAAAGAAAGTTCATAAGCTTCCTCTAAAACTTTTATAGCAATTCTTTCCTTTTCACTAATATTTCCTTTAGCAAAAGGTAAAGTTACGTCTGAACAATAGCCTTTATAAGAGACGCCAAAGTCTACATAACCCAAGCCTTTTATAATATTCTTCGAAGAAAAAGGATAGGGATGGGGAAAGCAGGCTCTTTTTCCAGAAGCTACCAAAGTCTCAAAGGCGCTTTCTCCCTTTTCCTTAATGAATTTTTCCAGCTCTAATGCCAATTCGCTTTCTCTAATATTTTTTCTCCCGAGCAATTCTTTCACTATTTCAATTCCTTGGTTAGCAATTTTGCATGATTTTTTAAGAAGTTCTATTTCCTCTTTAAATTTTATAGCTCTAAGTTCCGCAACGATTTTCTCTACATCAAAAAATTTTGCTCTCGTCTTTTTAAGTTCTTCAAAAATTCTTAGCGAGATAGAAGACTTTACCAATCCTATAACTTTAAAATCAAAATTCTTCCTTAAACATTCAGAAATGCTACCAAAATTTTTTAAGTCGATTATTTCTTCTACATCAGCCTGCTTCTTTGCCCTATCCAATTCAAGGCTTTCGGTAATCAAAACTCTTTTTTCCTTATCTATTACTAAAAAGCATGAGCCGAAAAAATTTGAAAAGTATCTAACGTTGGGTTCAGGCCCTTTAAATAAAATCAAATCTACTCCTTTTTCATCCATAAATTCCCTTAACTTCTTTAAGTTTCTCCTCCCACTAGCTTTCAAACAAGAACTCCCTCCTCAATCAGAACTTCTTTATCAAAAGATACAGTAGGAGCTTTAATTACCCCATCTAAATGAACTTTGCTTTCGTTTAAGCCTCCAATACTTTTATTATCCCCAATTGCTACATGGCAAGTACCACGTACTTTTTCATCGTTTAAAACATTTCCCATGATTCTTGCTTTTTTATTCATTCCTACAGAAAATTCACAAACTATTCTTGAATTTTTGCCAGCCTTTTTCAAAATTTCTTTTAATTTTTCAGCTCCATATCCATAGATTTTTGCTACTTTCCCCTTTTTAACTTCCATGCTCAAAGGCCTTTTTAATTTTCCTATTCCAGTAAAGCAAACATCGAAAACAATTTTTCCGTTAGCAGAATTCTCTAAAGGCGCGATGCCAACCTCTCCAGCAGGCCAATTATGTAAGCTCCCTACTTTATCCAAAATTCCATCCTGAACCTGAACATCTCTTCCCCCACATCTTAAAGTCAAATCTGTGCCGAGCCGTGTTTTTATTCTAATTTCTTCTGCACTAAAATTCTTCGCAAAACTTTCACACTCCTTCCTCATTTTCTCATAATCAACGTTCAATGCAGGAAACATTTCCTTTGTTATGCCCGGCATGCTCGCTATTCTCGCATTATTCCTTGCTTCCCTTATCGCTTTTGAATGTGTTAAAGAAACTGAAGTTATGGCAAGGATTAAGTCAGAAAATTTCATCGCTTCCGCTACAGCCTTTGGTGGTTCTCTTTTACTTTCCCCCCTTCTTAAAATTTTAGAAGAATAAACTTCTGCACCAAGCCTTTCGCACGATTTAAAAAACAAGTTTGCAATTTCTTCCTTTTCCTCATCATAAATTATAAAAACGTTTTCTCCTTTTTTGAGCAAGCCAGCTTTCCTTAGAACGTTTTCTATAACTTTCATTCTCTCACCGGCATTCCGTTTTCCATTATTAATTTAGAATCAGCATAAACGTTCCCTCTTTTACCCTTCATAACCTTTATGCAATCCTGATGACAACTAGCTTTATTCTTTCCATGGTACGCACCAGTATTGCTCCCTACTGCAATATGAATACTCCCTAAGATTTTTTCATCTATTATAGTTTCTCCGACAAATTTTGCGCTCGGATTCGTTCCTATTCCGAATTCCGCTATTCTATCTTTTTCTCCAGTATTGCTATCTAAAAATTTCTTGAATATTTTTTTCTGGGGCGAATCAAACCAAACTATTTTTCCCTTTTTGAACTCAACCTCTAAATCTCTTACTAATCCAAACCCATGGATACAAACCCAATCAAATTTTATGTAGCCGTTAGCTGAATTTTCTAAAGGTGCGACAAAAACTTCTCCGTCCGGAATGTTCAAGCCGACATCACCTTTCTTCAAATCATCTTCGCTTATTATCCCATCAGCAACTAATATAGGCCTCCCCTTTATCCTAAAAGATAAATTCGTCCCATCTTCTGCTTCTATCTTTATCTTATCTACATTTTCAAGTGCCTTCCTATAATATTCACACAATTCTCTAACCTTCCTCGAAAAAGTTGATTTTATCGAAGAAATAAATATTTTCTTATAAGTCGGGAAAGGAACGAACATCTGACTTCTTTTTCTTTTGATTGGCCAGCCAAAGTAACACCATCTCACCTTTTTCCTATCGATTATTTCCCTAATCTTTTGAGATGCTAGAGCTCCTGCTTTAACTTTTTCCTCCAAACCCTTAATCCAGTTTATGTCCTCATCCCCGCCTAGAAATATTCTGGCATCGAACGCGCCTGCGAGAATTTTTGAAGATAAAGGCAGTTCAGCAGCAGTATCGAAAGGAATTAATTCTAAATGTCTCCTCGAATCTTTCGAGCTATAAGTTAAATCTAAAACATGAGCTCCTCTTTTCCAACATTCTTCCATTATAAACTTAGCAAGCTTTATGCACTCTTTTTCAACGTTTGAATAAACCAATCTAACAGTTTCTCCTATTTCTTTTTTAATTTCATATCTTCCGTTTCTTTCTATTATCAAAGGTCCAAAATCAGGATCTTTCAATTTTTCAACAATCTCTAATTCCCTTTCACTCAGCTTTTCCTTAGAGAACTTTTCCAATTCAATTAATTTTTCTACAACTTTTCCAAATTTCTTTTTTGCCTTTTCTATTCCGGGATTCTTTTTCCTCCCGATTCTCATTGCTTCAACTACTAATTTTGCGACCTTCCTGAGCTCTTTATCGCTTGCCATAATATTATTTTCAAAAATAGAATTAAATTTTCTTTTTGCTAAGAAAAGTGCCCCCGGCGGGATTTTCAGCTTAGCCTTTGAACCCGCGACCTTCGCCTC
>CAZPVR010000008.1:0-17402 GCA_964590365.1 uncultured archaeon | reverse complement strand
TTCTCCAAGAATTACTTTACCTTTTTTTGGTTTGCACAGAAAACATAGAACAATTTCATGTTCTTTATCAGGTCTTATCGTAGAGCCGATGGCAAGAAGCTTTTCTACGGTTACATCCAAGCCAGTTTCTTCCTTAACCTCTCTTTTTGCTGTTTCTGACGGATGTTCTCCATATTCTATCCTGCCAGAAGGAAATTCCCAAACATTTGGGTCTTTTCTATGAAGTAATAAAGCTTTTTTATTTTTGATCACAGCTCCTGAAACAAATAAACAAATAACTCCTTTTGGAGTTTTAAATCTCATAAGAAAAATTTGGTTTTATACGTTAAAATTTTGATGATTAATTAAATGAGAACCATCACAACTTTTCGCGTTGTTCAACTCAAAAAACCCTTCTCTGCAACAAGAAAATGTTAATCCATAATTTTCACAAGCGTCTCTAACCTTTTTAATAATTTTAAACCTCAACTCTTCGGGAAGGTAAAAAGAGTTTGATATTCTTTTTCCTTTTGAGTAAAGAGGCCTTAACTTTTCAGAGATTTCCGGAAAAATTGTGGAGAATCTCTTCCAATTATCAGGCCTTACTTTGTAAGTACTTGCAACTATATGCTTTACTCCGATTAAAGCAGAAACTTTAATTATTTCCTCTATTTCGCTCTCGTTCAAAAAAGGTATTATTGGATCAAGCCTCAGTACTGTTGGAATCCCCTTTTCATTTAATTTCTCCAGAGCCTTTAGTCTTCTTTCTGGCGAAGGAGCTTTCGGCTCAAGCTTTCTTGCTATTTCTTCGCTTAAAGTTGTTACTGTAATGCTAACACAAGCCTTTGATTTGGATAAAATATCTATATCACGGCAAACTAAGTCGGATTTTGTTATTATTAAAATTTTAAAATTGCTCAATGAGAAGAGTTTTAAACAATCTCTCATTAACTTTAATTTTTTCTCTTCTGGAACATAAGGGTCGCTTGAATTTGAAATTGAAACATGAAATCTTCTATCGGCCTTTATTAAATCCTTACTCAATCTTTTAATCAAATCTTTCTTTGCTCTGCAATTGAAAAAATCTTTTATGTAGCTCGAAGCATAACAATACAAGCATGAGTGCGAGCATCCTACGTAAGGGCTAAACGAATACTTTTTTGGGCATGTGCAAAGCTTATTTTTCCATGGGTCGAAAAAGCTTAGGACTTGCATAATTTAAAGAAAATTTTTGACTTAAAAATTTTAATCGAATCTTCTAAGTCCAAATTTTAGAAGGAGCAGCGAAATTAAGAAGAAGATTAGTAAAGTTATTAAAATGTTTGGGAAAAGCAGGATACTTAGGAAATAGGGAGCAAAGAGAAGGGAAAAAACAATTATTCTCCTAGTATCAAAAAGAAGGCCAACTTCTAAATCTATCAAGTAAACGAGTAATGAAATTATGTAGAGCATGCTTATTATTCCTATGAAAAAGTTTTCGATGGAAGGTTTTGCCATGAGAGAAATGGAAATCAAAAGCAAAGGTAGGGATATGAGGAAAGAGGTTTTCAGCTTGCTCTTTATCACATCAGATTTTTTTAAAGGAAAGATTGCATAATATTCCCATCTGTCAAACTCTATGAGGGTTGCATAGACAGAAACGCTTATAAGGCCCAGCATTAAGGAATAAAAAACATCTTTAGAAATTGAAATTATTCCTATAAACTTGAAAATTTGGAAAATGAATACTGTAACTATAAAAGGCAAAATGAAAGAAAATGCTATTCTGAAAATTCCATAGCTTCTTTTCAAGTCTATTAGATCTTTTGAAACGAGGGGTGATTTAAAGTATTTGATCAATGCATCAAAGTAATTTCTGTGATGAATCTTTTTAGAATAATACTCAAAATTTACAGTTTTCAAGGAGGCATAAAGAAGAGCAAAAGCGGAAATTAAAGTTAAAAGAGGATAGGCTATCATAAAGTTAAAAAACAGAAAAATCGAAACTGCTGAAATTAGGAGAGAAATTAGAAATAAAATTCTTCTGTTGTATAGATTTGAAAGAAGGAAAGAAAGCGAGTTTGAGAATAGGAAAATTGCAACAGCTTTGATTAAAGTTAAAATATTAAAGCCGAAAATTCCAAAAGTGAACGGAAGCAGGAACCAGAAGAAATGGAATATAACTTCTTTTGAAAAGAGGGAAAACAAAATTTTTTCATTCTCTATAGGCATTGCTAAGTAAGAATAAAGCAAAAAATTTAGATGGGGAAATTTTCTTAAGTAAATTTCCCTTGCTTGCACGCCATATCCACCACTGCTTAAACCGGAGAAGAATACGACTAAAAAGAAAATCGTTGTTAAAATTTGAACATTCAAAATCATAAGCTTAAGGAAAAAGCTAAAAATGAATATCATTAAAGGAAGCAGGAAGAAAAATAAGGGTGGAAAAAGATGAGTATGAATTCTTACTTCTTCTTTTAGCATCAACTTAATGAGCTCCCACATCCTCAAAAACCTTGAAAAATGCTTTTTCACAATTTTTTGCTTTTGTTTCTTTAACAATTTTCCCGTTCTTCATTATCCCAACTTTATCGCAAACTTCTCGAGCAAGAGATAGAATATGAGTGCAAAATAGTATAGTATTCCCTTTCTTTACATAATCTCTTATGAATTTCTTGAACCTCCTTTGAATTATAGGGTCTATGTTTATGAATGGTTCGTCTAGAAAAACAACTTTTGGCTCATGTATGAAGGCTTGAGCTAGCATTAACTTTTGTTTAGTACCCCTCGATAAATCTTTGACCAAAACGTTTCTATAGCCTGAAAAATCTAAGAAGTCGAACCAAAAATCCATTTTTTCCTTCCAATTTTCTATCTTTCTAACTTTGCAAACAAATTTTAAGTATTCTTCCGGTGTAAGAAAGCTCGGGGGATATTCTTCTTCTGGCACAAAACCAAGGTTTTCCCTTATCTTTATGTAATTAGAAACTTCTATTCCAAGAACGAAAGCTTTTCCGCTGGTCGGCTTTATTTGTCCGCTTAAAATTCTTACCGTTGTTGTTTTTCCCGAGCCATTTGGGCCTAATAAGCCATAAAAAGTGCCTTCTTCAACAGAAAGGTTTAATCCATTTAAAGCTTTTACGTTGCCAAACTTCTTAACCAAATTTAAAGTTTTTATAACTTCCATAATTTAGAATTGTTCCTTACTCTTAATATTTTTAAACGCTTTTTGAATATTTTTATAGGGAGCATGGCAAGAATAATGGGAATTGTTTCCGGAAAGGGAGGTGTGGGAAAAACTACCGTAACTGCAAACTTAGCGATAGCGTTGAGCAAATTCAACAAAAAAGTTTTGGTAATCGATTGTAACATTTCAACACCGCATTTAGCTTACTATCTTGGGCTTAAAAGCTATTCTGCAACTCTAAACCATGTCTTAAGCGGAGAAATTCAACCAACGTTTGCACCCGTTTTTTGTAACGAAGTTATGATAATCCCTTCTTCAGAAGAATTGAAGGATATTATAAAAGCGGATTTGAATAGACTTAAAAGTGCAATAGAAGAAATTGATAGAACGGGGAATTTTGATTACATAATGCTAGATTCTGCCCCTGGCCTTGGAAAAGAGGCGTTGAGCGTACTTGAGGTAGCAAGAGAAATAATTTTTGTTACGACTCCAACAATTCCTACTGTAGCAGATATTACAAGATGTGCCGAACTTGCAAGCAAGCTTGGGAATAAAAAGTTTTACGTAATACTAAACATGGTTAGGAAGAAGGATTATGAGCTAGAATACAAAAATGCAGAAGATTTTTTCCATTGTTACGTGCTTGGAGAAATTCCTTTCAGCGAAGAAATAATGGATAGCACTGCTTTAGGAATACCTTTGCTAACTTATAAGCCAGATTCAAAAGTTGCGAAAAAGTTTATGGAGATAGCAGCAAATTTAACTGGGATTGAATATAAAAAACTAGGATTTTTTGAGAAATTGAAGGAGATTTTTGGAAAAAAAGATTAAGCGTGAAAAGAAATTAAATATATGGAAGTTGAGAAAGAGCTGGAAAAGATTTTAAAAGGTAACGTTAGGAAGGTTTATTTCAAAATTTCTAAGGATGAAGAAGTAAAGAGCTTGCTCGAGCAGGCAAACAACCTTTCGATCTTAAGGTTAGGATACAATGATCATGGAGAAATGCATTCTAAAATCGTTGCTTTAAATAGCTTAAGGATGTTCGACATTTTGCTTGAAAACGGCCTAAAACCTACTATAGTGAAGGAAAAAATTGGAAACGAAGATGATTCAAGGGTTGCTATTTTGCTGGGAGCCTTTTTGCATGATGTAGGCTGCGCAGTTTGCAGAGATTATCATGAAGTTATTGGATGCATAATCTCTTTACCTTTAATAAAAAAGATACTTAAAGGATTTTATCCGGAACAAAAGGCTAGCAAGATTTCTTGTTTCGTATTAGAAGCAATTTTATGCCATATGGGAAATTTTGAAGCCACGAGCTTGGAAGCTAGAATAGTGGAGGCTGCTGATGGTACGGATGTGACAAAAGGGAGAGCAAGAATCCCTTTCCATATAGGGAAAAAAGATATTCATAAATTTTCCGCTTTAGCAATAGAAAAGGTTGAGATAAAGAAAGGGAGGAAAAGGCCTATTAGAATAGAAGTTTTTATGGAAAATCCTGCAGGAATTTTTCAAACTGAAGAGATAATGCTTAAAAAGATAAAGGATGCAAAAATGGAGGAATACATTGAAGTTGTTAGTAATATAAAAGGTGAGAAAAAAATTAAATACTTATAGCTATTCTTCCTGGACTCTTGGAGCTACTACGAAAATTAATTTTAGTTTGTCTGTGACTTTGAAAGTTATTCTCATAGGATAATCCTGACCCCATTCTAGAAGTACGGAATCGGCTATTTTTGCTGCTTTAGCCATTTTCTTCAAGTAATCCAAAGGATATCTTGCTCTAATTTCTTCTTTAACATTTAAATCCAACAAGCCTTCATTTCCCTTTTCTAGCTCGAGTTCTGCACTGCTTATATCACCTTGAGCTTTCATCAAGAATTTTTCTGAGTTTGCTTCAAAAGTTACGCAATCTGAAACTACTTCTGCATCCTCTATTCCTGCGTTGAAAACTTCTGAATTTATTTCTGCACTTCCCGAAAATTCTAATTGGTCTATGGGCGGAATTTCTTCACGCGTTATGTCTAAAAGGGGGAGGGAAAACTTCCTTTTTGATGAGTTTTGTAAAGTAATTTCAAGCTTAGAGTCTTTAAGCTCTAAAGCTAGTTTATCTCCAGCTTTTGCTCTCTTTAGAATGGAAAGCAAGTTAGTTATGCTGAGGCCTATTTCCCTTTCACTTTCAATTTTATATTCCTCAAAAGCATTAGCTAGGATTTTGAAGTCTGCCACAGCAACCATTGCTCTATCTGCTGCAATGAAGCTTATTCCATCCTTTCCAAGCCTGAAAACCCCTTCATCTATTAGCTCTCCTATAGAAGTTAGAGGTACTTTAAGTAACTCTATATCATTAAGGATAGCCCTAAACATTCAACCACCCATTTTCTTATATAATTCTTCAGTTTTTCTATATAAATTTAAATCTAATCCATCAAGCCTTTGAACTATATCCGCTTTAATCTTATTTTCCTCTATAGAGCAAAAGACCCTAACTATTTCTCCCTCTTCCACACCCTCTTCACTTTCCACTTCAATTTTTTCAGTTGCATCACCAACAACAAAAAACTTTTCTCCAACTTCAAGAACCCTCCCTACAATAGCAACTTTCTTATCCTTCTTAAAATCTATTTCCGAAATCCTTTTTGGCTTATAGTGTAGCATAAAGATTATTTAATTACTATACTTAAACGCTTTTAGATCATCCATAGCTTCTCCACGAATAACCGCATTTAGTACACTTATAAAATATCGTTGGGGGCTCATCAGCACTTCTAGTTTGCTGCATCCACCAATAAGCTTCTGTATTCTCACATTTTGGGCAAACAATCTTCGTTTTTGGAAGCTGTGCTATTCCTTCTTCCTTACCCAAAACTATTACTTCTTTCTTCTTTTCATGCTTCACTTCTTTGAGAGATAATCCTTTCTTCAACGATTCTTTATAGCCGCATTTCCTGCAAACGAGTTTAATACCCCCTTTTACCTTTTCCACAACCATCAAATTTCCGCATTTTTTGCAAAATTCCATCATTTCAAACACCAAATATTCTTGCTATGGCAACCCTAAGGTAGCCAAGCTTCGGGATTACAAATATAACTTTTCCATGTATTTGTTCTTTTCTAACCCTATACTCAAAGCTTAGCATGTCAGGGTTCCTATCCCCTTTCGTCATATATGTCCCATCAGGATTTATTCTAACTATTCTATGGATTATGGGAATGGCTTGGTCTGGTATAGAATAAACTATTACATCCCCAACTTTATATTCCTCACTTCCTTGAACTATTGGCAGATCTCCGACAGAAAAACCATTCGGGAGAGGCCAGGAAGCTATGTAGCTTCTATTATACCCAAATTTTTCCTCTAAGTATTTATAATGGTTTATCTCTATTATGTTCGGATCATCATGCTGCATGGAAGATGTCACCACTGCAACAACAGGCAAATCCGTTGAAAGAGCAAAGGCCAAGGTTTGGTTTAATATTAAAGCCAGGATTATTCCTAGAATAGCGTAAAATAAGTAACCAAACCAACCTTCAGTTAATTTTTTCCACACTTTTTTAATCTTAAGCCCTTCCATGGCTTTCTCCCCTTACGAGAGCAGTTGCTATGAGATGGGCAACTCTCAAAGGCTCTGGAATTAAGCTTCTCGTAGAAGTTATTCTTATTATTTCCTTCGCATCCCAATCTTTTAAGCCAACAGCCTGAAAATATATTTTTCTATTCTTCACTCTGCACTCTTTTATTTCCCCTGCGTTCAACACTATCTTCCACCTTTCTTCAAAATCTTCAAAATTTTTCAAAGCGTTTTTAACTTTTTCCAAGTCAGGCATCTTTCTGTTTATCACTATTACTGGAAGCGAGGTTTTTTCATTCACTTCCTTTATATCTACAAGATTAAAGCCTGCCATCGTGATGCCGTCAAACATCACAACTTTAAGTTGCTCTTTATGCCTGCTTGAGTTTATTACCTTTATTATCTTCTCTGTAGCATCCAACCCATCAACCATTACTTCCGTTTTGAGCACTCCATCCAAAAATTTCCCGCCTCTAAAAATTACACCAATAACAGGAACTAAACACTTAGATTTTTTCTCAAAAGCAGAATCGTCAAAACCCAAAACTCTTATTTCTTCCTTAACCATACAAGAAAAAGAATTATCGTGGAAAGTATTTAAATTTAACCTTTAAATTACCTAAGTATAAAATTAATAAAGTTAAAGTTTTTAAAGAGGAGAGCATGCAGCACGATTTATTAGCAGATGCACTTTCAGCAATAAAGAATGCTGAAAGGGTTGGAAAGAGGGAATGTATAGTGAAAGCTAGTAAGCTAATTAAAGAGGTTTTAAGAGTGATGCAGGAAAATGGGTACATAGCAGGCTTCGAATGGATAGATGATGGGAAATCTGGAAAGTTTAGAGTAGAGCTAAATGGTAAGATAATAGATTGCAACGTCATAAAGCCGAGAATGTCGGTAAAAGTAGAGGAATTTGAGAAATTTGAAAAAAGATTTTTGCCAGCAAGGGATTTTGGAATTTTAATAATTACAACTCCAAAAGGTGTTATGACGCACAAAGAAGGGAAGGAAAAGAGGATTGGCGGTAAGTTATTAGCCTTTGTTTATTAGTGATTAACATGTTTTCTAAGGAGGTTAAGATACCTGAAGACGTTAAGGTTGAAATAGACGGGGAAGTTAAAGTTATAGGGCCAAAGGGTGAGAACAAAAGAAAGTTTGATTTGGGAGAAGTTAAGATAGAAAAGACGAACGGAAAGATAAGAGTTTTTTCTGAATCAGAAAGAAGAAAGGTTAAAGCAAAGGTTGGGGCGATAGCGGCACATATTAGGAATATGATAAAAGGCGTTAGAGAAGGTTTTGTTTACAGGCTTAAAATAGTTTATTCCCATTTCCCAATTTCTGTTAAAGTTGAAGGAAATAAAGTTTTTATCCATAACTTTCTGGGAGAAAAAGAACCGAGAGTTGCTGAAATAGTTGGGAGAGCGCAGGTAAAAGTTGAAAAGGATGAAATAATAGTTAGTGGAATTGATATCGATGAAGTCGGCCAAACAGCTGGAAACATAGAGTTGGCATGCAGGATAAAAGCTAGGGATAGAAAAGTATTTCAAGATGGAATATGGATCGTAGGTAGAGAAAAATGAACCCGCGAAAAAAACCAAAGTTCTTAAGGCCGATGTGGGAAGCTTATAAAAGGCTGAAAAAGGTAAAGTGGAGAAGGCCGAGGGGCTTGCATTCCAAAGTTAGGAAAAGGATGAAAGGAAAGAGAAAAATGCCTTCTCCCGGCTACGGAGCACCAAAGAATTTGAGGTACTTACATCCTTCAGGATTCAAGGAAGTTCTCGTTTACAACTTAAAGGATCTGGAGAAAGTTAATCCTGAAAAAGAAGCGATAAGGATTGCTCATACTGTTGGGAAAAAGAAAAGGCAGGAAATAGTCAAGAAAGCCGAAGAAATGAAAATAAAAGTTCTCAACCCTTAATTTTTAACTATTTTCAAATTCAAATAATAATAAGGGAAAATGCTAAACAAATTCTTCAATTGGCTTAAAGGCATTTTTGGTTTTAAAAAAACAATAAGCTTGGGAATATATGGCGATGTGAACGTTGGTAAAACAACTTTAGCCAACAGAATTTCTCTTGATTGGACAGGAGAGACTGTGGGAAAAGTTTCTGAAATTCCCCATGAAACGAGAACTGTTCAAAAGAAAGAGAGGGTTGAGATAAAATTAAAAAATAATAAGAAAATTGTTTTGAACATTCTCGACATGCCCGGTCTTGCAACGAAGATAGATTACAGAACATTCTTGAAATACGGTTTGTCTAGAGCAGAAGCAAAGAAGAGAGCTAGGGAAGCTACGGAAGGTGTAATAGAAGCTATAAAATGGCTTAAGAATGTGGATGCTGTTTTAGCTGTTATGGATGCTTCAAAGGATCCTTTAACTCAAGTTAACATAACTTTGCTAGGAAACTTGGAAGCCAGAAAGATCCCTGTTATAATAGTTGCGAATAAAATAGACCTCAAAAAAGCTAATGTTAGGAGGATAAAGGAATGTTTTCCTCAGTACCCTGTGGTTGGCGTTTCCGCTTTAACAGGAAGGAATATGGATTTGCTGTATGAGGCAATAGGGAAATATTTGGTGAAAGGAGGATGATTAAGAAAAAGCTTAAGCTTAAATTCGATTTTGTATCGTCAGAAGTTTTGGAGAAAAAGGATTTGAAGAGCAGGATAAATTTCATATTGAGCAAAGTTAAAGACGGAAGTATATTAGTAACAGACGGAACAATGAGCCCAGAAGAGGAAATGGATTTGATAAGGGAAACTATGAGAAGGGTTGACGACGGATTTCCCGGAATAGAGGTATGTAGCCTAAGAAAGGAGCCAAAAGGTTTGAGAGGATTTTTAGAAAAAATTTCTGATCAAAGCCTTAAAATTCAGAAAATATTTACAGGAAAGGAGCCTGAGAAGAGAAAGCTTAAAGATGGCATAACCTTAATAGGACCTGCAAAGCTAATAAAGAAGATAAAAAGGAGTCCTGATTCATTTTCTGTTTTGGCAGGTATTTGAATGAGTCATAAATGTATAAGATGCGGGGGAATTTACGAAGAGGGGGATGAAAGAATTCTTAGAGGATGCCCTGTTTGCGGATCCGTATTTTTTCTTTACATAAAAAGCGAGAACGACCTTAAAGTTGCGGAAGAAATAGAGAGAGAATTAGAGAAAAAAGATACGAGCTTGGAAAGAGAATTAGAGAAGAAGATAGAGGTTGAAAAGAGGAAAGTTAAGAAGAAGTTCGGAATAGAAACCATAAGAATATCAAGGGAAGGGGTTTATGAAATAAATTTAGAGGCTTTAATGAAATCAAAACCGATAATAGTTTTGGAAAAAGGTAAAGTTTACTTCGTTCATTTACCTTCTCTCTTCGAGGAACTATAAAATCCCGCTTTTTTTATCCCCTTCTACCTTTTCTCTCAATTCAGGCTTAATTCTCAAAAGCGCTTCAAAAAGCTTTTCTTTGTAATCTTTACTTATTAAACCTTCTTCTTCAAGCGTTTTGAGCAGGATGAAAGAATCCATCGTAATTTCAGCATTTTCATTTTCAGCTTCGCAATCTTTGAACTCAACCTTAAAAAGCTCCCTACATGCTTTTGCCAAACTGTTTGCAGCAAGGTTATAAATTTCTGCAACAACTATCTGCTCAGGGTAAGCAATATTTTGCGTTTTTGCTATTTCCTCCTTCATCATCTGAACCATTTTCTTTATGCTCTTGAATATACATTCTTCCCTTCCACATTTTGCCATCTTAATAAATTTTTGATTGAAAAACATTTATAAGTATAAAAGAAAATGTGAAATTTTATGAGCCTTCAGAGAAAACTTGCATCAAAGATACTTAAGGTAGGAGAAAGCAGGATTTGGTTGGATCCGAGTAAAAAGAAGGAAATCGAGGAAGCTATTACTAGGGGGGATGTTAAAAAGCTTATTGAAAAAGGTTACATAAAGGTCTTGCCGGAAAAAACAAAGAGGAAAAAGGAGGAGAAGAAAAGGAGGAAAGGACCCGGAAGTAGAAAAGGTAAGAAATATTCGAAGGTTTCGAGGAAGGAGAGATGGGTTCATACTGTAAGAGCTTTAAGGAATTTTGTAAAAAAGTTGAAAGCTGAAAATAAGATAGACCAATCAACCTATAAGGAAATATACAAGCTAATTAAGGGTGGGATGTTTAGGAGCAGGGAGCACTTGAGAATTTACTTGGAGCAAAGAGGTTTGATTAAGAAGTGATGATATGAAAATATCTCCAACTTTTAAAATGCCTCTTAAAAGAAGAAGGGAAGGGAAAACGAATTACAGAAAAAGGTTAAAACTTTTGCTTTCTAAAAAACCTAGGCTTGTTGTGAGAAAAAGCTTAAAATACATAAGGGCTCAAATAATGGAGTTTGATAAAAGAGGAGATAAAACTTTAGCATTCGCTTTCTCAAAAGAGCTTAAAAAATTTGGATGGAAGCATTCTTTTAAGAATTTGTGTGCTTCCTACTTAACAGGATTGTTAATAGGTAAAAGAGCTTTGGAAAAGGGTATAAAAGAAGCTGTTCTCGATATAGGCTTACATCCTTCAACAAAAGGCTCTCGAATTTATGCTTGCGTAAAAGGTGCTCTGGATGCAGGCCTGAAAGTTAATGTTAGCGAAGAAGTGCTTCCGAGCGAGGAAAGAATAAAAGGCTTGCACATAGGAGAAGATTTGAAGGATGAAGTTGAAAGAATAAAAAAGGAGATAATGGGTGAGAAAAGTGGTTGAGGAGGAAGTTGAGGAAAAGGAGGAAATAAAAATAGAGGAAGAAAAGCCTCTGGAAACTTGGAAGCCCAAAACTGTTTTGGGAGAAAAGGTTTTGAAAGGTGAGATTAAGAGCATAGACGAAATTATTGAAGGAGGTTATAAAATTGCTGAGCCTGAAATAGTGGATATGCTCCTCCCAAACCTTAAGCATGAGCTCATATTAATAGGAGGAAGAACAGGAAAAGGGGGAGGTGCTCAGAGAATTCCCATAAGAATTACTGCAAAGATGCACAAATCTGGGAGAAGGTTCAGGATGACTGCCTTTGTGGTTGTTGGGAATGAGGATGGATACGTGGGGGTTGGGAAAGGAACCGCTTTGGAAGCAAGAAGTGCTGTAGAGAAAGCGATTAAAAAAGCCAAGATGAATTTGATAAAGGTTAAAAGGGGCTGTGGGAGTTGGGAATGTAAGTGCGGAGAAAACCATTCCATACCATTCAAAGTTGAAGGAAAAAGCGGTTCTGTAAGAGTTATATTAATACCTGCGCCAAAAGGTTTGGGCTTGGTTGCAAGCGACGAAGCAAAGAAAATTTTAAGGTTAGCTGGAATAAAAGATGTTTGGGTGAAAAGTTTTGGGAATACGAGCATGAGAATTAATTTCATAAAGGCAATTTACAATGCTCTAAAAAATCTTTACGTTTATGAGAGGTGATTTGATTGTTTGCCGTAATAAGGATAAGGGGGAGGGTTGGGGTTAGGAAGGAAATAGAGGATACCCTTAAGATGCTAAGAGTTGAAAAAGTGAATAATTGCGTTTTGGTCGAGGAAACACCGAGCTTTAAAGGAATGCTTGAAAAAGTGAAAGATTATGTTACTTGGGGTGAAATAGAAAAGGAAACTTTAGTTTCTCTTTTAAAGAAAAGATTGAGATTGAAAGGGAATAAAAGGGTTGATGAAAAAGTTCTTAAAGAAGTTACGGGATTCAATTCCTTTGAAGAATTTGCTGAAAATTTGATTGAAGGGAAGGTAAAATTAAGAGATTATGAAGAAATTGTGCCCGTCTTTAGGCTTACCCCACCTTCAAAAGGCTTCAAATCAATTAAGGAGCATTGGCCAAAGGGAGATCTGGGTTATAGGGGGAAAGAAATAAATGAGCTTATAAAGAGGATGATATGATACAAAAACTGAAGGTGATTCGATGGTTGTAAGAAGGGAGAAAAAGGTAAGGAAGTGCAGGGGCCATAGAACTTATGGTTATGGGAGTCATAAGAAGCATCGCGGAAAGGGCTCAAGGGGAGGAAGGGGTTTTGCTGGAATGCATAAGCATAAGTGGACTTATACTGTAAAATATGCTCCTGATCATTTTGGGAAAAGAGGATTCACGCCTGTAAGAAAGAGAGAGAAAAAAGTTATAAAGCTTGAGGAAATAGAAAAAATGGCTGAAGAGCTTTTAAAGAATAAGCTTGCAGAAGTAGAAAATGATAAAATAAAAATCGATGTTACGAAACTTGGATACGAGAAAGTAATCGGAAGCGGAAAAATAAAAAAGCCTTTAATAGTATGCGCAAAATACTTTTCTAAAAAGGCAGTTGAAAAAATAGAAAAGGTAGGGGGTAAGGCTGTTATATGCTCATAGAAAAAATAGGTAGAATATTACCGGCAGTAGAAAGGCCTACTTACAGACAAACTTTAAACAAGAGGATTCTTTGGACAGGAATAGCTCTTATAACTTACTTGATATTATCCCATACTCCTATTTACGGAATTGAGAAAAGAAGCTATGAGCAGTTCAAATTTTACGAGCTAGTTTTGGGTTCTAAGTTCGGAAGCTTGATGACTCTTGGAATAGGGCCAATAGTTACTGCAGGCATATTGCTCCAACTTTTAGTTGGATCAAAGATAATTCCATGGGATATGAGTAAGGAAGAGGATAGGGAAAAATTCCAAACTTGGAACAAATTCCTTTCAATCCTTTTTTGCTTTCTAACAGCAGCAGGCTATACGATTGCAGGAACATTCGGCCCGATAAGAGAAAACATGGTCCTTTTCGTAATAATTCAGCTCGCAATAGGAGGAATTTTAGTAATTTTGCTCGACGAGCTCATAAGCAAGTGGGGAATAGGGTCGGGAGTAAGCCTTTTCATAGCAGTTGGTGTTTGTTCAACTATAATTGTAAGAGCACTTTCCCCATTTCCAGATCCCCATGAGCTGAACATGCCTTCAGGCCTTATATGGAAGTTTTTTGCTAGCATATTTTCAGGAAATAATTTAAAAGCGCTCATGAGTTTACTCCCCTTAATTGCAACTGCTTTGGTCTTCCTAGTAGTAATTTACGTTCAAGGGATTAGGATAGAAATTCCCTTATCATTTTCCGCCCTGAGAGGTTTTGGAAGAGTGTGGGATTTAAAATTACTTTATACGAGCAACATACCAGTAATATTAACTGCAGCATTATTAGCAAACCTTCAGCTAATAGGAAGGGTTGGCCTAACTCAAACTAAAGAAGGTTTAAGTTGTGGCTTTTTAGGATGTTATGATCAGGCAGGAAGGCCTCTAAGCGGTTTAGTATTCTTACTAAATCCCCATTCCGTTCTAGAAATAGAAGTTCTAATACTTTTAACAACATCCTTCGCTCTTCTAGGCCTTTTCATCTCAAAATTCGTATTAAAGGGAAAAACTTTTATAGTAACTGTTAATTCCATCCTTTTTGCAATCGTACTAGCTCTTTTGCTTTTCCACTATTCCCCCCTTTTCTCTTTCGAAAACTTTTTACACTATTTACCATCTTTCATATCATATTCAACCTTTATGGTAATTTGTGCCAGCATATTTTCAATTCTCTGGGTCGCAACGAGCGGAATGGACGCTGCTAGCGTTGCAGAGCAGCTTGAAAGCATAGGAATGCAAATCCCTGGCTACAGAGGGGATAAGAAGAGTATGGAAAAGGTTTTGAATAAGTACATACCCACTCTTGCTTTTCTTGGGGGAGCTTTAGTCGGCTTACTAGCAGCTCTCGCAGATTTTACGAATGCTTTAGGATCGGGAACAGGAATTTTACTTACAGTTATGATAATTTATAATTATTACGAAATTATTTCGATGGAGAGCTTGGAAGAGGCACATCCGTTAATAAGAAAGATTATGGGTGAATAGGATGATAGTTGAAAAAATAATCTTATTTTTTGACATAATTTTCTCACCATTATTAAATTTAAAGCCGCACGTTTCGCTTTTCATAATTTCATCCATAATGGCCTTTTTAGTAATTTTGATCAACAAATTTTTAGTGAATAGAAAAAAGATGGATGAAATTAAAAGGATGATTGAAGAAATTAGGGTTAAGATCGCTGAAGCCCAGAAAAATAAGGATATGGAAAGCGCAAGCAAGCTTTTAAACGAATTGATGAAGCTTAATTCTGAGCAACTTAGACAAAGCCTCCTTGCTTTAGTAGTAAGCATGCTTTTAATAGCAATCATACTACCTTGGATGAAGTATAGATATGAGGGTATGGTAATATTAAAGCTACCATTTTCCCTTCCTTTAATCGGAAACTCTCTTTCTTGGTTTATTTGGTATTTTCTTGTTTCGTTTGCAATAGGATTTTTGTTGAGGAAAATTTTTGGTGTTTGATATGAAAGTTAAAAAAGTGAAGCTTCCAAGCCAGAGAGTTGTTTTGAGAAAGGTTAAGAAGAAAGTTGGATTCCCAAAATGTGCTGTATGCAAAAATCCTTTGCATGGTGTGAAAAGATTAAGAAGAAGTAAATTAAGAAAACTGGCAAAAACTGAAAAAAGGCCTGAAAGGCCTTATGGAGGTTATCTATGTAGCAAATGCATGCGAGAAATTATGAAGGAAAGAGCAAGAAAAATAAGCTAAATTTATATTTTTTAAGTATAAAATTCTTCAAAAGATAGCATGGAAGTAGGAAGAGTTTGTATGAAGATTGCAGGAAGGGAAGCAGGAAGGTACTGCGTTGTTTTGAAAAAGATAGATGAAAATTTCGTTCTTGTAACAGGACCAAAGCTTTTGACGGGAGTAAGAAGGAAAAAATGTAATATAGCGCATTTAGAGCCATTGCCTTTTATGCTTGAAATAAAAGAAGAGGCAAGCGATGAAGAAGTTATTTCTGCGTACGAAAAAGCAAACTTAATTAGCAAGTTAAACTTAAAGAAGCCATCAGCAGCTCAGCTCAAGGGAGAAAAAAAGTAAAAAGGAAGAAAAACACTCTTTTAATTTATGTGGTTAATTAGGTGTGAAGAAGAAGGAGAATATGGAAAAAGTCCTGCTGAAAGGAGCGTAGAAGAACATATAAAAAACTCTGTGGTTATAGTGGATAAGCATTCCGGCCCTACTTCACACCAAATCACTGCTTGGGTTAAAGAGATTTTTGGTGTAAAAAAAGCAGGCCATGCAGGTACTTTGGACCCTAAGGTTACTGGAGTGCTTCCTGTTGCTCTTGAAAATGCAACTAAAGCCATGCCCGTCCTAATGGGTTTGGATAAGGAGTATGTTGGAGTAATGCATTTGCATAGGGAAATGGATGAGGAAATTCTTAGGAGAGTTATAGTTGAAAAATTTGTGGGAAAAATCGTTCAAATTCCTCCGGTAAAATCCGCTGTTGCTAGAGTCCCAAGGGAAAGGAAAATATACTATTTCGATATTCTTGAAATTGAAGGGAAGGATGTTCTATTTAAAATCGGTTGCGAAGCAGGAACTTATGTAAGAAAAGTGATCCATGATTTAGGAGTTCAGCTTGGAGTAGGAGCTCATATGAAGGAATTGAGAAGGACGAAGGTAGGGAATTTTAGTGAGGATGAAGCCCATTCTTTAGTTAAAATAAGGGATGCTTACGAATTTTGGAAAGAGGGAGAAGAATCCTTAATTAGGAAAGTTTTAATCCCAATAGAATATGCTATAGCCCATGTGAAAAAGGTTTTTGTAAAAGATTCTGCTGTTTATCCTATAACTTGCGGAGCTCCTGTTTATGTTAAAGGAATAACAAGAGTTCAGGAAGGAATAGAAAAGGGGGAAATCGTTGCTGTGTTTAGCTTAAAGGACGAACTGATTGCTCTAGGGATAGCAAAAATGAATAGCGAGGAAATGGTTAATAGAAAAAAAGGAATAGCCGTAAGGACTGATAGAGTTTTCATGGAAAAAGGAACCTATCCAAAAATTGTTTAAAAATAAATCCTTGAAGTTTGAAAAATAATATATGCTTCCGAAAGAGCTCTTAGAAATTCTTGCATGTCCAAAGTGCAAAGGGGGTTTGGAAGAAAAGGGCATGTTTTTGGTTTGCAAAAAGTGCGAGATTGCATATCCTGTAATAGAAGATGTTCCGGATATGCTAATAGAGGATGCATGGAGCTTGGAAAGAGCGGAAAAGGAAAATTTTAAGCATAAGTTGAGGTTGTAGCGTGAAAATTGCTGATTTGGAAGAAGGAATGAGCAATGTAAGCGTGGAAGGAAAAATTATGGAAATTTCTGAGAAAAGAGAAGTTCAAACAAAGTATGGGAAGAGGAATGTGGCAAACGCTGTTTTAGAAGATGAGAGTGGAGAAATAAGCTTAAACCTCTGGCAAGAGCAAATTGATGAAGTTAAAGTTGGGGATAGAGTTAGCATAAAAGGAGCTTTTGTAACTAAATTCAAGGATAAATTACAATTGAACATACCACGCTCAGGGAAAATAGAGGTTGTTCGTTAAACTTTCCTTATGGCTTTGCCAACTAGTAAAATTCCTATTAGGCCTATCGCTGCTCCTATCACAGAGGCAAAACTTAATTCATTTTTCTTCGTTTCAATCAACTCTCTCAACGCCTCTGCTTGCATTTCGCTCATTGCTTTGCTAAAAGTAAGAGCCGAAGAAACTAATAAATAAGTTACTAGAATACCGCAAATTATTAAAGATATGCCTACTGCAAAAAGCATATAGTCCATAAATTATTTTTTGGATTTAAAATTAAAATTTATTTAAAAGCTATTC
>CAZPVR010000007.1:0-18115 GCA_964590365.1 uncultured archaeon | reverse complement strand
TTTGTTGATGAAGAGCTTGGATAGGAAAAATATATAATGGTCCAGCTATTTCCTTCATCTTCTGATTTGGCATAGCCTATATGGGTTGAATTGTAAAGCCATACCACATGGATATTATTCAAACCATCTCTACAAATCGCTCTTTGATTCGGATAGAATGGTGCTTCAACATATGTTGTGCCAATAACATTTTCTCCTTTTACAATTGGCACGAATAAAATAGGAATAAAAGCTAGTAGAATCAAAAATTTTGTTTTCATTCTCTCTTTTTTAAATTTTGGAATTATACTAAATAAACTCTATGGTTTTTTGCTATTTTACGAAAAACGAATTTTTAAGCATTTTAAACAAATTTAAAATATGGAAGAGAAGATTAAAGAAAAAGTTTTAGCTTATAGGCTTGCTGAGTTAAGGCTAAACTCTTTACTTAACGATAGAAACATTTTACTTTCAGATCTCAGTGAGATAGAATCTACTTTAAAAAGCTTGGATGAATTTGAAAGAGCAGAAGAGATATTTTTCCCGCTCGCTTCAGGAACTTATGCTTTAGGAAAAATATTGGATAAGAAAAAAGTTATAGTTTCTATCGGTGCGAACGTCGCTTTAGAAAAGAATTTGGAAGAAGCAAAAGAATTCTTAAACAAAAGGAAGGAAGAGATAGAAAAAATTTTGGAAAAAATGAATGAGGAAATAGCAAGATTGAGTTTAACGTTAAAAGTTTTAGAAAAGGAAATCGAGAAGGGTAGTAGGAATGTTTGATATTTTAAAGAAGAAACTTAAGAAAATTGTTAGTTCTATCTCAGAAAAGTTGGAAAAGAAGCCTGAAGCTGAAGAAGTTAGAGAAAGAATGGAAATTACAAAAAAAGACGTAGAAGAAATAGAAAGTATTAAGGCTGGTATAGCTGAAGAAGTTAAGCCTGAAATTATTGAAAAAATACCTTCTGAAGAAGAAATAGAGAGGAAACTTGCTAAGCCAAAAAGGCTTGTTGAAAGGATAGTTAAAAAGATTGTAGAGAAGAAATTGAGCGAGGAAGATTTGAGGCCAATCCTTGAGGAATTGGAAATTGATTTAATAGCAGCAGATGCTGCTTATGAAGTTGTGAATAAGTTAAAAAACGATTTAAAGAGTAACTTAGTTGGGAAGCCTATAAAAAGGGGGAAGGAAAGGGAATATGTGTTGAAGTTAATAAAAAGAAGTCTTCTAGAAATTCTTTCGGTTCCAAAAATTGATTTAAATGAAATAATTAAGAAAGCAAGAGAGGAAAAAAGACCAGCTCTTCTTCTTTTCCTTGGATTTAATGGTACAGGAAAAAGTTTGTCTCTGGCTAAGGTTGGTTTTTGGCTGAAGAGAAATGGCTACAAAGTTTTAATAGCAGCAGGTGATACTTTTAGGGCTGCTGCCATTCAACAATTGGAAGAATATGCAAGCAAGGCTGGGCTGAGCGTGATTAAGCAAAAGTATGGAGCAGATCCTTGTGCAGTAATTTTTGATGGAAGAAAGGCAGCAGAAGCAAGGGGTTTTGATGTTGTTTTAGCTGATACTGCAGGAAGAAGCCATACGGATAAGAATTTAATGGAAGAGCTAAGTAAGATCGTAAGGGTCAATAAGCCAGATTTAAAGATTTTAGTTTTAGATAGTTTAACAGGTTCTGATGTGATAAATCAGTTTAAATTTTTTGATAATGCGGTTGGAGTGGATGCTGTAATTTTTTCTAAGGTCGATGTTAACGAGAAAGGTGGAAATATACTTTCAGTTTGTTATTCCTTCAAAAAGCCAGTTTTATTTTTAGGCAATGGGCAAGGTATTGAAGATTTGATTGAATATGATCCTGAAAAATTTGTAGAAAACTTATTTTCATAAACTTTCCTTAAACTCTCTTCAATTTTCCTTAAATTCTTTCTAACCATTTTACAATTCTTTCTCATGCAATTTATGCGAATCTCGTTCGAATAAAAGCAAAGAGCTAAGGTCAGGCTATTTGTTGAAGTTCTAATAAGTTCTTTGTAGAACTTATCAGTTACATCATAAACTTTTCTTCTTCCAGATTCATTACATTCTTTGCAAATAGAATGAATTTCATCTAAAAAGTTTTCTAAAATGTAGGGAATTCTGAGGGATTCGTCCAGTATTAATTCCATCCATTAATAATTTTTAAAGCTAAGAATATATAGATAAGCTATGCTCGAAAATTTGGGGAAAAACTTTTCATCTTTGATTAAAAGGATAATATCTGCACCAAGCGTTGATAAGAAGGTTGTAGAGGAAATTTTATCAGAACTTAAAAGAATTTTAATAGAAGCTGACGTAGATTTGAATTTAATTAACGGACTAATAGATGGTATAAGGAAAAAATGCTTTGAGGAGAAAATTCCTGCAGGCTTAACTCTTAGGGAGTACGTATTAAAATTAATTTACGAGGAACTTGTAAATCTTCTGGGGAAAGAACCTTCAAGCCTGATAGGGAAAAAGAGAATAATGCTAATCGGCCTTTATGGTTCTGGTAAGACAACAGCAACTGTTAAACTTGCAAAATATCTTCAAAAGCAAGGGCTTAAAGTTTGCGTGTTGGCCTTAGATTATCATAGGCCTGCAGCTGTGGACCAATTAATACAGCTTGCAAGCACTATCAACGTTCCAGTTTATTGGGATAAGGAAAGAAATCCTTATAAAGGCGCAAAGGATGGTTTGGAAAGATTCAAGAGTTATGATTGCATTTTAGTAGATACAGCGGGTAGAAGCGCTTTGGATGAAGAACTTGCTGAAGAACTTAAAAAGCTTGCTGAAATAATCAAGCCTGATGAAGTTTTATTAACGATTCCCGCAGATATGGGAAAAACAGCAGGTTTACAAGCAAAGGAGTTTAACAAGCTCGTTGGGATTACTGGTGTTGTAATAACGAAAATGGACGGAACTGCCAAAGGAGGAGGAGCCTTAAGCGCTTGCGCAGCAACTGGAGCAAAGGTTAAGTTTATCGGAACTGGAGAGAAAATAGAAGATTTGGAAGAATACAATCCAAAAAGGTTTGTTTCTCGGTTGCTCGGCTTGGGAGATTTACAAACTTTATTGGAAAAGGCAAAAGAAGTTGAAATAAAGCCGGAGAAGGCTGAGAAAATTGTTGAAGGGAAGTTTACATTGGAAGATTTTTATGAGCAAATAGAATCATTAAGCAAACTAGGGCCATTGAGCAAAATAGCTAGCATGCTACCAGGCCTGAGCATGATGAAACTTCCTGACCTAGAGAAGCAAGAGGAGAAGCTAAAGCATTTTAAGTATATAATTCAGTCAATGACAAAAGAGGAAAGGGAAAATCCTAACATAATAAACTCAAGCAGGATAAAAAGAATAGCAAAAGGATCGGGAAGGCCTGAGTCTGAAGTGAGAGAGCTGTTAGAGCAATACAATGCTATGAAAAAAATGATGAGAAGTTTGGGTGGGCTTAAAGGTCTGCAAAGGGGTGCTTTGAAGCAACTCGCAAAGCAGCTCGGATTCAAATTATAATATTTTTAATAATTTTTTATGAGAGAATTCATTTTAAGAGCTTCTAAAGCCTTTACTTCAGATTTTAATTTGAACGATTTACCAGGAGCAGGAAGGATGGATTTGGTTTGCAGATGCATTTCAAGCGCTCTATGGGTTTCAAACGATTTAAGAAGGGATGCACGAATTTTTGTTGTCTTGGAAGGTCCACCAAGCCCCCCAAGAACAATAGTTTTTGATGGAAAAGATTTAAAGGGGGTAAGCCCTGACGAGAGAAACATAGCTTCGCATATTAAAATTGCTTTAAGAAAGGGCTTAGACTTAAAACTTAATGAGGAAAGAGAAGTTTCACCCGGAATAAAAATTGCGAAGAAAAGTTTTGAAAGTTTGATAAAAGAAAAATGTAAGGAAAGGCAAGTTTTTTATTTGCACCCTGAAGGCAAAGACATAAGAGATATTAAGATGAAGGAAAATGTTGCTTTTATCGTTGGCGATCATATAGGAATTCCAAGGAAAACAGAAAAGCTTATGGAAAGGCTTAAAATACAAAAAGTTTCGTTGGGAAAGAAAATTTATTTAGCAAGTCATGCAATAGTTATAACGAATTATGAGCTAGACAGGAGGTTTGAATGATAGAAAATGCGATAAAAGTTTTAAAGAAATGGGTTTTATGCGATCATTGTTTAGGCAGGCTATTTGCTCAATTGCTTACTGGTTTAAGCAATGAAGAAAGGGGGAGAATAATAAGATTTTTTATAGCATTTCTTCTAGATTCTGGCCAAAAAATAGAAATAAATCCCTCAAACTTTTACGGAATAAAGTTTAATAACATTAACTTAGAAACGAAAGCTGAAAAATGCTTTTTATGCAACGACTTCTTTAAAACGAAGAGAGATATTGCTGAAAAGATAAAGGGGAAGCTTAGCGGCATAGAATTCAAAACTTTTTTAATAGGTTCAAAGATTCCTGAAGAGATGCTTAAGAAGGAGGAAAAAATATGGGAAACGGTTGGTATAGATTTTGTTGAGTCTATAAAGTCTGAAATAAACAGGGAAATAGGGAAGGAAGTTAAAGAAATTATGAAGAAAGATTTTGATGAAAAAAATCCTGATGTTACAGTAATAGTTGATATCGAAAGCGGAAAAATAAAGGTTGAGATAAGAAGCTTATACATTTTTGGAGGTTATAAAAAGCTTGTTAGGGGAATACCCCAAGCAAAATGGATTTGTAGCAAGTGCAAGGGGAAGGGATGCAAATATTGCAAAGGTGAGGGAAAGTTATACAAAACTTCGGTTCAGGAAATAATCGAAAGGCCTTTACTTAAAGAGACCAAAGGAAAAAAAAGCTATATTCATGCAGCAGGGAGGGAGGATATAGATGCAAGATGTTTGGATTATAGACCTTTCGTGATAGAAATAGAAAGTCCGCTCAAAAGGAGTATAAGCTTAAGAAAAATTGAAAGCGAAATCAATAAATCAAAAAAAGTTAAGGTAAAGGGCTTAACTTTCGTTTCAAAAGATTTGATTAAATTCTTAAAGGCCGCAAAACTTGATAAGACGTATCTTGCTTTAATAAGTTTTGAGAAGAAGATAGATAGAAAAAAGTTGAAAGAGTTAAAAATTCTGGAAAAAGAGCCTATAGTTCAAAAAACTCCTTTAAGAATTTTGCATAGAAAAAGCGATAAATACAGAAAAAGGCTCGTAAAGAAAATTTCATGGAAAGTTTTAAGCGATAAAAAGCTAATGCTTAAAATTACTGCACAAAGCGGCCTTTACATAAAAGAGTTGATAACAGGGGATGAGGGGAGAACAAAACCAAGCGTTTGTGAAATTTTAGGAAATAGGGCTAAAAAAATTGTTTTGGACGTTATTAAGATACATAAAAATAGTTTTTTAACCTTAAAATCTAGAAGATAAATATGGTTAAGAAATCTAGGGGATTCAGATCGAGAACGAGAAAGAAGCTTAAACAGAAAAATTATAGGGAAGGGATAACAAAATTTTTACAAGAGTTCGAAGTAGGGGATAAAGTAATAATTTTGCAGGAACCATCAAGTCATAAGGGTATGCCGCATCCAAGGTTTAAGGCAAAAGTAGGAGAAATTATTGGTCAAAGGGGAAAAAGTTATATTGTTGAAATTAGAAACGGAAATAAGGTGAAAAAAATAATTTCAAGACCTGAGCACTTGAGGTTGGTGGAATGAACATAATAAAAGAGGAGTTTATTCCTGATGCAAAAGCAAAAGAGATCTTGGAAAATATAGCCAAAGAAAGGGAGCTTAAATACGAGCAAAAGAATTCCTTAGATATATTGAGAAAATTCGTTAAAATAGATGGAAAAACTGCTGAAAAAATTATGGAACAACTTTCTTCGATAGAAAAATTGAGGGAAAAGCAAAGGGTTGCTATTGTCAACTTCTTACCAAAGGATAATGATGAGTTAAGAGCAGTGCTTCATAAAGAATATGCAAGCTTCTCAAAAGAAGAGATTGAGAAGATATTGGAGATAGTTAAAAGTATCTAATTCTGGTGGTTTAAATGGCAAAGGATGAATATGGAATAGTTTTAGATTTTCTTCCGTACGGAAAACCTACTGATAAAAAGCCCGAGCCTTTAGCTCAGGTTGTAGGGGAAAAATACTTCAACCTTTTAGAGGTTGTGATAAAGGAAGGATTGGGTGTTAAGTTGGGTGATAGAATTTATATAGGAGATGAAAAAAGGGATCATGTTAAGTATATAAGAGGGAGAATTAGCTTTAACGAGCTTACTGCCTTAGCAAAATCCGAGCTCCCAAGAATATTGGAAGAAATAATTTCGAAAAACGAGAAAAGGTTTGTTAACCTTTTCAACGTTGCAGGCCCTATAACAACAAGGCTTCATAGCTTAGAATTGCTACCCGGAATAGGAAAGAGGCATCTTTGGCAAATAATAGAAGAGAGGAAGAAAAAACCTTTCGAAAATTTTAAAGAATTGCAGGAAAGGATTAAAATGCTCCCAGACCCAAAAAAGATGATAATTAAAAGGATTATGGAAGAATTGGAAGGAAAGGATAAAAGAAGGCTTATTGTTGGAAGTACGTTAATTTAGCATTGTCCTTGTGTGCCTGAACCTGAAGTGCTCAAAGTTTTGTTGCATTCCTCGGGAGGTTTTATAAAACCTGAACAAATTGCTTGTTTATATGCTTCTGGTGTTCTTGAACCTGCGTATAATTCATCGTTTATGAAAACTGTGGGAGAGCCTCTTACTCCATATTTTTCGTTTAACTCTATTTCTTTTTCGAGTAAGCTTACCGCTTCTTCTTTCTGACATTTCTTAATTTTTTCTACATCAATTCCCAAATCTTTTGCTATATCTTCCCAGCATATATCTGCATTTCTCGAATTGCATTTTTCATTCACTTTAAGGACAAAATCCCACCATAAGTCGTGACTATAATATTTCCAAACGCATAATTCTCTCACATCTTGGTTTAACTCTTGTATACCGTGCATAGAGCAGTATTTCCTATCTTCATCCAAGCAGTAGTCTGGATAATTTCCGTAATTGCTGTAAATTACGTAGTGAGGCTCCCATTCAACTTTATCTTTCAAAAGTCTGTAAACAGGTTCTAGCCCTGACTCTGCCTGATTCCCGTAAGGACAAAAACTCATAACGAAAAATTTAACGTTTGGTTTTTCTCTATCGGGAGCATCAAAGCTTTTGGCTTGCGGCCTTTGTATTTCTTTGCTCATATCAAAAGCTTGTAGAAAAAGATAACTTCCATCTAAGCTTGCATAAACAGGAATGTTTTGGCCTTGATAGGAAACTGTTATTTCGTAGAATCCGCTAAATTCTTTTACGGAAACTAAAGAAGCACTCGTTCCCGGAGGAACCAAATTGTTGTTTATATAATCTATAACTTTCTTTCCTATTTCTTCTTTTCCAAGCTTAACAAATTCCCCCGTAATTTGCATACGAGGTGTAACAATCCAACCAACTAGCAATACTATTGAAATTACTGTTAGAACAAAAGTCGAAACCATCCATCTGTTCAAGTTTAATTTTATTGTGACCTTTTTTTCCTCTTTTACTTCCTCCATATTCTCAAACTAGTTATTAAGGTTTAAATATTTTTACCAACGAAAAAAATTCGGCAAATATTTTTCGATAAAGATAACATTCTGCTTTATTCCTTTATTCTTACAGCTATTGCAACCGAAATCCAAAGTAAGCCTCCAAGCAAAATCAAAACAAAAGCTATAGTTAAAGCAAGAAAATAGCTTAAATCATCGACTCCCAAGCCTTTTTCCAAATGGCCAGAAATCATGGAACCGACTAGAATGCAAATCGAGCCCAAAACCCAAAATAACGCCATTTTAAGACTTTTTCTCATATTAAAAACTTATGTAAACTTAAACTTAAATGCTTCTTGTTATTTCGACTATTTCAACCTCTCCAACTCCTTCTATTCCTCTAATCTTATTTTCCTCTCTTTCCAATTCTCCGCTCTCTTCTTCAACAAGCTTTGTTGCTTTTATTGCAACCAACCCAAAAGCTATAGGTTCTCTTTCCATCTTTTCGGGCCCAATTTCTTTTCTAACCCTTTCTTCAAGTTCCTCTAAATCCACTTCAATATCTTTAGGCATTATTCTAAATGTAACTATTACCTTTCCCATCAAGGACCCTCAAAACCGCATTTTTCACATTTATAAATATTTCCCAAAGCTTTGCACGTTGAACATCTTATTATTAAACTTTCTCCACAGTTTGGGCAATTGAATTTAACAAAATTTTCTTTTGCTAACACGTGAGTGTTGCAGGAGCTGCACTTCATAAAATCACTATGAAAACTTATTATTAAGTTTAAACTTATATTTTTTAGCCCCCGTAATTTAATGGATAGAATACTGGCTTGCGGAGCCAGCAGTCCGGGTTCGAATCCCGGCGGGGGCATTACTTTAAAACTACTTTCATTAAATCATACGCAACTCTTGTATTTTCAAAAACTTTCTTTGCTTCAGCTTCCAACTCTTCAGCATTCTTATATCTTCTGCTTATATGCGTTAATATCAATTGCTTTACATTAGCTTTCTTTGCAATTTTTGCAGCCTGCTTAACGTCAGCATGGGCCTTTCCTTCTTGTTCCTCTAAAAATGTTGCATCATGTATCAACAAATCAGCATCCATAGAAATTTTAACTATATTATCGCAGGGCTTCGTATCTCCAGAATAAACTATTTTCAAACCTTTCTTAATTTTTCCGATTTCCTCAATCTTTATTTCCCTTCCTTTATAAACCGCTTTTCCTTGAGCCTTAAGCTTTCTAAGCCAATATCCTCTTTTTAAACCAAGCTCCTTTAATTTTTTCTCATCTATTTTCCATCTATCTTTTTCCTTAAAGCAATATGCAACTGAGGGAATTGAGTGCAGAACAGGAATGGAATAAACTTCATATTCCTCTTCTTCGTCTATTAAGCTTATTTCACCCCCTTCTAAAGGAACGTTTATTGGTTTAACAGGAAATTTACATCCGAAATATCCAAGGCTTAAAATTGTTGAAACGAATTTTTCAGCTTCAGGCCCAAAAATTTTAAGTTCTTTCTTTCTTTTTTCCAAATTCATAGTTTGGATTAAAGGGATTAAACCAGCAAAATGGTCCGCATGCCAATGAGTTATAAAAATTTTATTTATCTTCATAAAACTTATGTTTGCTTTCATAAGCTGCAATTGGGTTCCTTCACCACAATCGAAAAGCAAAGTATCCTTCTCTTCCCCAAAATATTCGATTACTAAAGATGGATGATTCCTTTCTTTGCTCGGTATTCCTGATACTGTGCCAAGAAAAGTTACTACTATCATTAATTAAGATTTAGCAAATGTTAAATTAAACTTTCCTTTTCAAAGTATTTCCTTAGAAATACGCCAAACTCCCTATCTTTTCTAACAATTTCCATTATTTTTTCATTCTCGTTTATTATTTCAAATCCTTTTGAAATTTCTTCTGCAACGTAATTTGGAATACCTTTTGCCTTTAGTATCTTAACATCTTTATTCAAACTATCAAAAAGTTTTTCTCTTGCAGTTAAAAACCTTCTTTTTACCTCAACACACCATCTATTTTCCTCTATGAACGGACCTCCTAAAGCTTCTTCTTTATACTTTTTCAAGAACCTTTCCGAATCATCTATATCGAATATTTTTGGCCCGACCCTCTTTTGAACAAGAGGTAACTTAGAAACTTCCATTTCGAATAATATTATGGCATTTTCTTTTTCATCGGTATAACAATCCTTTCTTAAAACAACAAACTCATTTTCTCTTAAAATTTTTTCTAGCCTATCTGCAGCCCTCCTTAGCTGAGGCCAGAGAATGTCTGGAACAACTTTCGGTGGTTTAAACTTTACTATTATTATTTCAGTCCTTCTTTTGATTTGATGAAGTATTAATTCACTTTCCTCGATAGGCTTTACCTCTCTAGGGAAAAAGAATTCTCCGCTCGGATTGGATAAAAACTCTTTAGCCAATTTCTTGAAAAGATAGAAGTTTTGTGGGGAGAGTGCGGCAGCAACATTCCTATTTTTATCAACAGGGTCTATAACTATTAAAGGCTCATCCCTAAACTTTTTTCTCAATTTAGGATAATCGCTAACTTTGTAATAATTTTCCAAATCTATTATTTCTCCCGGTCTCCATTTTATGCAACTTTTGAGCAACTCTATGAACTTTTTATAGTATATTATTAAGAGCTCGCAAAGATAGCCTGAAAAACCTTGAGTTTTTGCATCAGCACCGTAAATTCCGTTAGCTTTTAAAAACTGTTTTAAAAGTCTGACTTCATCAGACATTGGCTTAGTTAAATTCTTTTCTACGTACTTAACGTGGAAAGGTGTTCTATCTACAGCAGACTTAATTTTGTCTGCGCTTTCAACCTCGTAACAAGGAACTATATCGATTCTTATTCCTCTTACTTCGCCCGAAACATAAGGATGTTGAGCATATTCTATTTTGTAAGTTCCTTTCATTTTCTCTATAACTTCTTTACCTATTTCAAGCCCAAAATCTTCCAATTTTTCTTCCGGAAGGCTTTTTGGTAAAAGAACGAAAATATCAAATTCCATTTTATCGGGAAGCCATGTATCCCTTGTTATACTCCCTGCTAAAATAGCTTTTCCTTTAACTTTTTTTGCTTCTTCGTTCGCAATCTCCAAAGCTTTTTTCGCGATACTTTCAAGTTTTTTCCTTTCTTCAGGCTTCGGTTTTATGTAAGCTAAAACCTCTTTCAGAATTTTTTCATATTCCATCTTCTACCTTAATTTGATATTTGAAAATTGGAATATAAATTCTAAAGAAGTTTTGAAACGTAAGCTCCATCATAAAAATAACCTTGAGATAGGAAATATGGTTTTACGCCAGTTGCTGAAATCACAACTATTTTTTTCAAATCAAATTCCTCCTTTGCTATTCTTTCAGCCTCTCTAAGCAAACTTTTTCCATAACCTTTATGCTGCCATCCTTCTCCTTTTTCGCCAACGCTCAAAGCACTTCCATAAGTATGCATCTCTCTCACTATGCAAGAAGGCATTTCTTTTATTTCCTTTCTATGAGCTTTTTCAGAAGGTATTCTAAGCCTCAAAAGCGAAATTAAAATGTCATTCTTAACATCTTCAAACGAAAGAAATATTTCTTTTCCCTCAGATGCATCATATTCCCTTCTAACAAGTTTTATGTTTTCGGGATCAGGCTCTATGTTGAATTTTCTTTTCACATGCCCAACTTCTCTACATCTTGTACATCTGCACCTTTCTCCCATCTTCTCCAATTCTTTAAAAAGAATTTCCCTCAAATTCCCTATTTTTGGGCCAGCTTCAACGTTATTTAGCGAATAATCCCTTTGAATCCTCCTTATTCTCATAAAAGGTGGAATCATTCTCTTAACTTCAACCAAAAGCTTGATTGCATCTTCTTCACTCATCGGCTCATACTCCCCTCTTTTCCATAAATCATAGAGCTCAGTCCCTTTAACAACTAACGTAGGATAAATTTTAAGCTCATCGGGCATAAAATTCTCATCTCTAAAAACCCTTTCAAACATTTCTAAATCTCTTTCGAATGAGGATTTTGGCAAGCCTGGCATTAAATGGAGAATAACCTTTAGACCAGAATCCTTTGCTATCCTTATACTTTCTTTTATATCCTCAACACTATGCCCCCTCTTCACAAATTCAAGAACATCTTCGTATACGGACTGAGCTCCTATTTCAACTCTCGTTATTCCAAGGGAAAGCATTTTATCGACATGCTTCTCTTTACAAAAATCGGGCCTTGTTTCAACGCTCAACCCAACGCATCTGTTCCTTGAATTCTCATTAAGCTTCTTTGCCTCCTCTAAGCTTTTTGCTTCTTTTTCATTCAAGGCATCAAAAATTCTTTTTATAAACCATTCTTGATACTCATCTTCAAATCCTGTGAAAGTACCTCCTACTATTATTATTTCAAACTTGTTTCCATTACCCAAATGACCCATTGCTTCGTAATGCTCTATCCTATTCCTCGTTTGAAGGAAAGGATCATAGTTATTTAGTAAAGCTCTTCTTATAACAGGCTCTGTCCCTATATAGCTTTTTGATGCATTTTCATGAGTTGGGCAATAAATGCATTTTCCCCATGCACACTCTTTAGGCTTTACAGCAAGCGTTATTACCAAAACTCCTGAAATTGATCTTACAGGCTTTTTTACGAAAAACTTCTTTGTTTCTTCGTCGCAAAATTTAAGAATTTCAACTTTTTTTGGAATTCTTCCAAGCTTATACTTTCTGCTTACTTCCTTTATTATCCTTTCTAAATCTTTCCCATTTTTCTTTACCCTTTCAACAATTTCCTTTATAGCCTCTTCCATGAAAATCATTTAAGCTCACAATTTTTAAAGATTTTTTCACTACTCTAGAATAGTAAAATTTAAATATTACTACTTTTTAATGATAAATATGAAAAACGAAGAGGAAATAGAAATATTTGAAGAGGAGCTTTTCCAAGCAAAGCAGGCCTTATTCAGAGCAAGAAGCGTAAGGGAAATAAAGTTTTTGCAAAACAAGATAAACTATTTAATGCAGAAATTGAAGGAGAAAAATTCTAAGGCTCGCATATGAGTATAAAATTACCATCATCGCAAGAAAACCTTTTTATTTTGAGGTTAGCGCCAATTGCTTCTTCCTCTATTTCCTTCTTGCTGTATAAGTGGTAAAATCTTTTATAAACTTTTCCATGATAAGTCCATTTTTTATAAACATCCCCAAACTCAAACTTTTTCTCAAAAATGTTTGAAAGGAAGTCTATGATAAAGCGGGGAAAATACCTTCTCCAAACAGTTATCAATATTTTCCCATCCTTTTTCACAATTTTACCAATTTCCTTTAAAGTCTCTGTTCTCAACTTTTTTGTTGGCAAATGATGCAAAACTCTGGTAAAGATAACGTAATCAAAAACATTTTCTTTGAAAGGCAGGTTCAGTACGTCCGCAATTAGCAAATGGGCAGAAAGACCTCTTTTACTAAGAAACTTTTTAGCCTCCCTTATCATTCCTTTCGAAAAATCAAATCCTACGCATTTGAAACCCCTTTCAAGAAAAGGAACTAAATTCCTGCAATTGCTACACCCTATATCTAAAACAATTCCTTGCTTCTTAATTGAATTTAAAAATTCGAAAATTTCTGGTAATGGCCTAACTCTTAAATGAGACCAAGAATCGGCTATTGTTTCGTATACATCTCTCAACCTTAGCCTTTCTTTCAAAATTTCTTCTGCTTCCATAATATAAAATTGCTTTTCAATCTTTAATAGCCCCGCCCGGATTCGAACCGGGGTCACGAGGTCCAGAGCCTCGTATGCTTGACCGCTACATTCCGTGAAGATTTGCTTCTCCACGGGGCTGAGCGGGGCTACGTAGACAATAAATAATTAACCATTTAGTTTATAAAATCTATCTCTTTTAGCGAATTAATTTAGCTTAAAATGTTAAAAAGCATAATATCATAGAGGGAAAAATGAGAATTTTACAACTCCACTCAGATTTTATAGAGTACGAGTTATTGAAGAAAGAAATAAAAAATGCGGAGGAAGCTGAGAAGAAAAAGGAAAGATTTGAGAACATAGTGGTTTTGTTTACTTGTATAGAAAAAGGGGATGATGAGCAAACTGCAAGAATGGCGATTGATGGGGTAAAGGAATTTCTTGAAAAGATAAATCTGAATAGAATTTTAATTTATCCTTATGCTCATTTAAGCAACGAACTAGCAAGGCATTCGGATGCTTTAGAAGTTTTAAAGAAAATGGAAGAATATGCGAAGAAAGTTGGAATAGAAACTTTTAGAGCGCCTTTTGGTTGGAACAAGAAATTTTCCATAAGTATAAAAAGCCATCCTCTGGCTGAGCAATTCAAGGTTTTTTATGGAAAGAAGGAAGAAATCTCTAAGGCATTAAAGGCAGAAGAAAAAATTAAATCTTATTGGTTCATACTTACTCCGAACGGAGATTTAATAGAAGTGGAAAAGTTTGATTTTTCAAATTATAAAAATTTGGAAAAATTTGCTAAGTATGAGATTGCTAAATCGCGAATCGTTCAACAAATTCCCCCTCATGTAACCTTGATGAAAAAACTTGAAATAGCTGATTATGAACCGGGAAGCGATCCCGGAAATTTAAGATGGTATCCTAAGGGCAAACTCATCAAATCTTTAATAGAGGAGTGGGTAACTCAGAATGTTTTGAATTATGGAGCAATGGAAGTTGAAACTCCCGTTATGTATGATTTTAACCATCCTGCCCTATCCGATTATTTGAATAGATTTCCCGCAAGGCAGTATTTGGTAAAATCTGAAGATAAGGAACTTTTCTTAAGATTCAGCGCATGCTTTGGCCAGTTTTTAATGGCAAAAGATTTCCAACTATCCCACAAAAATTTGCCTTTAAGGATTTATGAGCTCACAAGATACAGCTTCAGAAGAGAAAAAAGTGGGGAAATAGTTGGGCTGAGGAGGTTAAGAGCTTTTACAATGCCTGATGTTCATGCCATTTGCAAAGATTTGGAGCAGGCAAAAGAAGAAATGCTTAAGAGGTTCGATCTCTCTTTGTCTGTACTTTCTGGAATCGGTTTGGACAAGGATGATTTAGAATTAGCAATAAGATTTACAAGAGATTTTTACGAGAATAATAGGGATTTTATTCTAGAGTTGGTAAAAAAATTCGGAAAGCCAGCTTTAATTGAAATATGGGAAGAAAAATTCTTTTACTTCATTTTAAAGTGGGAATTTAACTTTGTTGATAATTTAGAAAAAGCATCTGCACTATCAACCGATCAGATAGATGTTGAGAATAGTAAAAGGTATGGAATAAGGTTTACGGATGAAAAAGGAAAGAAAAATTATGGTATAATTTTGCATTGTTCGCCTTCGGGCGCAATAGAAAGATGTATCTATGCCTTATTAGAAAAAGCCTATAGGAAAGAAAAAGAGGGGAAAGTACCGTCTCTTCCTCTTTGGCTCTCTCCAACTCAATTAAGAATAGTGCCTGTTTCGGATAAGTACGTTGAAGACTGTTTAAAAATTGCAGATGAAATAAGCAAAAGGAATATAAGAGTTGATGTGGATGATAGAAAGGAGAGCGTGGAGAAAAGGATTAGGGATGCTGAAATAGAGTGGGTTCCTTACATTTTGGTCTTTGGTGAAAAGGAAAGGAAAAGTGGTAAATTTTCTGTAAGGAAGAGGGAAGTTGGTAAGATAGAAGAAATGGATTTGAATTCTCTTATAAATGAGATAGAAGAGAAAGTTAAGGATAAGCCTTTCAGGCCTTTAAGCTTACCCATGCTTCTTTCAAAGAGATTAGCTCAGTTCTTTTGAATGATCCCAGACAAGATTGAATAAAGGCTCTAAAACATTACTTGCAGCATGCTCACTTTTACTCCAGATTGCGATTTCTTGAGCTTCAGATATGCTAGAGTCTGTTAAATTGAATATTAACTGATTCCCATCGATTATGTAAAGCCTTCCTGTTACAGGTGCTTCTTCTCCCACAACTCTTATTTCAGCCAAATCGCTTAATGCCTTTATAGCCTCGCTTGCTCCTTGAGTTTCGTTGATCGCTATTCTTATTTCCACACCCCTTTCCTTTGCTTCTTTCAAAGTGTTAAAATGAATTTTGAAGAGTTCATTTAGACCTTCAGGCGTTGTAACTATGTTTATTTTCTTCTTCGCATTTTTAAACATACTATCAAGCTGTTGGAGAATTGAGTATTTTCCCCTTATCGAACCTGTCATTTCTTCTGGCGAGACAATTTTTATCCCTTTCTTGAAAATCTCGTTCAATTCTTTCATGCTTTGCGATTTTTTAAATTCCTCTATTCTTTCAATAGAATTTTTAAAATTCTCCTCCAATTTCTTTTTCAAATTTTCCAAAGCTTGCTCTGGCGGAATGGCAACGTATTTTATGGGTTTTCCTGGCTGAACCACTACAAAACCTTTTTCTGCCAAACTCTGAAGAACATCGTAACTTCTGCTCCTTGGAACATTCGCTATTGTAGAAAGCTCACCTGCAGTAGCGGTTCCTTTTAATAGTAAAGCAACCCAAAGTTTTCTTTCGTATAAGTTCAATCCAAGTGTTTTTAAAATATCTAAAATTTTTTGTGGTATCATCATCCTTCCCTGTTTTAACTTAATGGTAATTTAATATTTAAACATTTTAAAATAGAGTAGTAAAATTTAAATTATTATCCTGCTTTTCCCTGCGTTTTATAAAGGTTTTTAATCCTTTCTAGCGTATCAGCCTCTCCAGGCCCTTTATCATCCCTTACCCTAACAAGCCTTGGAAATCTTAAGGCAAAGCCAGATTCGTAATTTGGAGATTTTTGGATTTCTTGATAGGCAACTTCCACAACAATCTTTGGTTTTACCCAAACACTCCTTCCTTCCTCCTTTATTATCAAAGGCTTAAGGATTTGGGTCATTTCCTCAAATTGCTCCTCTGTTAAGCCCGTTCCCATCATCCCGCAAGCCAAAAACTTACCCGTATATTCATCTCTACAGGCAAGAATATAAGAACTTAACCATTTTGACCTCATTCCTGTTCCCCATTCAGCTCCTATTATAACTAGGTCTAAAGTCTCCATTATAGGTTTAATTTTGTACATAGTTCCAACATGCCTTCCGAAAGTATATTTTGCAGATGGTATTTTGAGCATAAGGCCTTCCTGCTTTGCGTTTAAAGCCTCCTGATAAAACTTTTCCAATTCTTTTATGTCATCAGTGAAAATCATTTTAGAAAGTTGGAATTTTCCAGGAATTACTTCAACTATTTTTTCCAAAATTTTTCTTCTCTCCTCCAACGTTTTCTCAATTAACATTTCTCCATTAAGGTAAAGAACGTCAAACAAATTTACTTGGATAGGAATTTCCTCTACCATTTTTTCTATTTCATACTTTCTATGAATTCTTTGTGAAAGGACTTGGAAAGGGAGGGGAAAACCATTTTTATCTATTCCTATAACCTCTCCTTCAACAACGCATTCCTCAGCTTTTAAGCATTCCTTAGCAAGCTTTACCAAATCGGGAAATTGTTTAGTTACATCCTCTTGCCTCCTAGTAAAAATCCATACCTTCTCTTTCTCCTTTTCAATTATAGCTCTCATCCCATCATATTTCCATTCTGCAAAAACTTTTCCAAACTCTTTTATAACATCTTCTATGCTTTTGGCAGCAACTCCAAGCATTACTTGTATAGGTCTACCTATTTTTAGCTTAACCTTTCCCAAACCTTTTATTCCTTCCTCTTTTGCTATCTTCGCAACCTCTCCATAATCTGATAAAACATTCCATGCATATTCCACAGCCTCTGTAGCTTTTTCCTTATTTTCTTTCGATAAAAAGGCTTCAACTATAGCATCCCTTACTATACCTTCTGCAACCCCGACTCTTAATTCCTCTAGTATAGTTCTAACGATGTACCTTGCTTCTTTTGGCTGAGAGGAAACCAATAGCTCTGCTATCAAATTCAATTTTCTTTCTTGGGATCCTTCCCCTGTTTCAAAAGCAATCTTCTGCAGATTTTCAAAAACTTTTTCTACACTTAATTTCTTTCTAAAAAGAGTTGCTTGCCTTCTTTTTTTAATCATTTCTTCGGCAACTAAACCTAAATCACCTTTTTCTTTGAAAAGATTTTCTATTTCCTTTTGAGTAGTTCCTGTAGCTTTTGAAATCGCTCTAATCATTAATTGAGTTGCAACTCCTAGCTCATATTGAGAATAATTTGGAAAAACTCTTCCGCTGGCAAGCAAAACAATTTTAGGTAAAAGGTCTGGAGGAGTTTTTGAGAGTAAGTCGGCAAGTATTCTGGTTTTTTCAAGTTTAGATGAAGTACTTTCCAATTTTTCATATGTTTCTGCAAGGATTGAATAATCCATAGGAATCAATTTTAATTTGTTTTAAGATAATATAAATCAGAAGGAGCGAAAAGAATGAACAATGAATGGAATTATGGAATTTGTGAAACATGTTTAAAAAATTCTCATGAAATGGTTAAAATGAAAAAGGAAAAAATCGTTGCTTGTGGGCCAAATAATTTGTCGAAAGAAATGTGGGTTTGTCCTGTTTGCGGTGCAACGAAAGAATTATAA
>CAZPVR010000006.1:0-19392 GCA_964590365.1 uncultured archaeon | reverse complement strand
GGAAAAAATTACTGTTCCAAACACTTTATCCTATACTTTTTAGGGCAAGTACAAAAAGTTTTGGGTAATGAAGTTAGAGGAAAAGTTTTAGTTGCAGTTTCTGGAGGAAAGGATTCTGCTGTTTGTTTAGAAGCTTTAACTCATTTTAATCTTGAAATTAGTGCTATTCATATAAATTTGGGGATAGGAAGTTTTTCAGAGCATAGCTTAAAAGCTGCTGAAAGTTTGTGCAAGAAATTGGGTATTGATTTAGAAGTTATAGATTTAAAAAAGGATTATGGATTTACTTTTCCTCAAATAGAAAAAATGGAAAAAGGTGCAACTTGTGAAAAATGTGGAATGATAAAAAGATATTTGATAAACAAATATGCTTTTGAGAATGGTTATGATTTTGTTGCTACAGGCCATAATTTGAACGACATCGTTGCTTCTGCTCTCAACAATTTAGCCTCTGGCTCCATACATTTTTTCCGCGGCTTTAAGCCTTTAGTAAAAGGTATAAATGAGTATAAGCTCGTTGCAAGGATTAAACCACTTTATTTCTTAAAAGAGGATGAGATTTCAGTTTATGCAAAAATAAAAGGACTTCCTTTTTCAAAGAAAAGATGCCCATTTGCTAAAGAAGCTCCTACTGAAGAGCTTAAAAAATCGTTGAATTTAATCGAAAAAAGAAGGCCTGGCATCTTAAGAAAATTTGCATATTCTTTTGTGCAAATAGAAGATTCTTTAAAAAGGGAAAGGAAAATGAGGTTGTGCGAAAAATGCGGTTATGCAACTGTCTCGAGAATATGTAAATTCTGCAGAATAGTTGGAAAAATTAAACCCAATTAGTATATAAAGGTTAAAAACTTAAATGTGTAGTATGAAAACCGGAGACTTTGTTTACATAGATTATGTTGGAAGGATAAAAGATACAGGAGAGATTTTCGATTTAACGAAAGAAGATGTGGCTAGAGAAGAAGGGATTTACGACCCAAGATTCAAATACAGGCCAGTTCCTGTTATAATAGATTCTGACTTTTTGATAAAAGGCTTGAGTAAAGCTTTAAAGGAAATGAAGGTAGGGGAAAAAAGGAAAGTAATTGTAAAGCCTGAGGATGGGTTTGGGGAGAGGAAGGAAGAACTTGTAAAGGTTATTCCGGAATCTGTATTTAAAGAGCAAAACGTTGAGCCAATACCCGGGTATTTTGTAACGATAGGTGGAATAAGGGGGAGAATAATCAGTGTTTCTGGAGGAAGGATAAGAGTAGATTTCAACCATCCTCTTGCAGGTAAAACTTTGGAATATGAAGTTGAAATCGTAAAGGAAGTTAAGGATAAGGAAGGTAAAATAAAGGCAATAATCTGCTATTTTTCAGGATTGGAAGAAGAAAATATAAGCGTTGAAATAAACGAAGGTAAGGCAAAAATATCTTTTAACGAAAGAATAGATTTGAGTTCAAGACTAAAGGAATTAATAGCAAAAAAGGTATTTGAATGGGTTGAAGGAATAGAAGAAGTGGAATTTTTTGAGAATTTTAAGAAGGCTTAAATCTTTAAAACATTTATTTAAAATAGGTGCCGAAATGGGCATAAAGCAGCTACAAAAAAAGAGGGAGAAAAGGTTAACTAGAGAGGAAAAGGAAATAATGGAGATGGTTAGAAAAAGTAGAACGAAGATAAAGGTTGTTGGAGCAGGAGGGGCAGGTAATAATACAATTTCTCGATTAATGGAAATAGGCATATACGGAGCTGAAACTATAGCTGTAAACACAGATGCTCAAGATTTAGTTTTTACAGAAGCTCATAAAAAAATTTTGATTGGAAAGAAGTTGACAGGAGGCTTAGGGGCAGGAGCAGACCCTAAGCTTGGGATGGAGGCTGCAAAGGAAAGTAAAGATGAGATTAAAAAAGCTTTGGAAGGAGCGGATTTGGTTTTTCTAACTTGTGGTTTGGGAGGAGGTACAGGAACTGGAAGCCTGCCTGTTATAGCTGATATAGCGAAGAAAATGAACGCTTTAACAGTAGCAATAGTTACACTTCCTTTTTCTATGGAAGGGAAGCAAAGAATGGAAAATGCAAAGCTTGGATTGAAGAACTTGGAAGATGTTGCAGATACTCTAATAGTAATACCAAATGATAGGCTACTTGAAATTCTCCCAAACGTTTCGCTTTTAACTGCATTTAAGATATGCGACGAAATTTTGGTTAATGCTGTTAAAGGAATAACTGAATTGGTAACTAAGCCGGGATTGGTAAACTTGGATTTTGCTGACGTAAGAGCAGTTATGCAGAATGGTGGTCTATCCTTAATAGGAATGGGGGAAAGCAATACTGAAAATAGAGCTATAGAAGCTGTAGAAAAAGCATTGAACAATCCTTTGATAAATTTAAAGATAGATGGTGCAAAAGGGGCTTTGATAAATGTTATGGGTGGGCCGGATGTTACTGTGAAAGAAGCTCACCAAATAGTTGAGGCTGTTTCTACTAGGCTTTCTCCTGAGGCAAAGATAATATGGGGTGCCCAAATATATCCTGATTTAAAAAATACTGTAAGGGCGCTGTTAATAATTACTGGTCTAGAGGCTCAGGACTTTTACGGAAAAATATTGGAGAAGCCTAAATTGGATAAGAGAGAAATAGAAAAGATATTGGGAGTGGAAGTTGTAAGGTAGTTTTATGATAAAGGAAAGGTTGGAAAATTGCAAAAGAATAATTTCAATTTTGAAAAAGCCCGATTATAAAGAGTTTTATACAACGGCGAGAATCTGCACTATAGGAATAATTTTAATAGGCTTAATAGGCTTCATAATATTTTTAATAGCAAACATAGGCGAGCTTTTATGATATTTACAGTAAAAACTGTTGTTGGAAGGGAGGATGTTGTTTTGAATGCCATAGCAGCAAAAGCTAAATCAGAAAATTTGAACATAAAAGCTTTGGTCCATCCTGAAGAAATTAAAGGCTACATTTTCGTGGAAGGGGAGTTGGATCAAGTGGAAAATGCTATTAAAGCTATTCCCCACGTAAGAGGATTGATTAGAAGGCCTGTTGAAATAAAGGAAATTCAAAGATTTTTAGAGCCGAAGAAAGCAGAGGTTGAATTACAGAAAGGGGATATAGTTGAAATAATAGGAGGGCCTTTTAAAGGGGAAAAAGGAAAAGTTATTAGATACGAAAAAGTTAAGAGGGAAGTTGTGGTTGAATTGCTAGAAGTTGCTGTTCCGATTCCAGTAACTGTTTCTGTAGAGTTTGTAAAGGTGGTGGAAAGAGCAAAATGAAGGAGGAAATAGAATTCGTAGCAGGAAAAATACCTCCTAGCGTAATGCAAAAAATTTCTAGCTTTAACTTAGATTTAAAAGAAATTCAAAAGAAAATAGAAGAAATGGCCATGGGCTTTGAAGTTCCTGTTAAGATAATAATCGATAAAGAAAAAAAGACGTATGAATTGAAAGTAAAAACGCCTCCTGTTTCTTCCTTAATAAAAAAAGAATTGGGCATGGAAAAAATAAAGTTGAGCGAAGAGGATAGAGCAAAAGGAATAAGGTTTGTTGCTGACTTAAAAATGGAGCAAATAGTAAAGATTGCTAAGATAAAAAAAGAGGATTTGCTCGCTAAGGATTTGAAGAATGCGGTAAAAATTGTTTTGGGAAGCATAGTTAGCATGCCAATAAGCGTTGAAGGAAAGAAAGCTAAGGAGATTATAAAGGAAGTTGATGAGGGGAAATGGGATCATCTCATAAAGGAATAGTTTTTATTTTGGATTTCTTTAAATAATTTTATGGGAATTCTCCAAGAAAGCGGAAAAGCCATACTTCTTGGTAATGAGGGGATAGTTAGAGGGGCTTTGGAAGCTGGCGTTTCCTTCGCAACAAACTATCCTGGAACTCCTGCATCTGAAATAGGAGATACTTTTGCTCAAATTGCAAAACAACTAGGAATTTATTTTGAATATTCCGTCAACGAAAAAATTGCTTTAGAGGCTGCTGCAGGTGCTGCCCTTTCTGGCTTGAAAGCTCTAGTCTCGTTTAAAAATTTTGGTATAAACGTTGCATCCGATAGCCTATTCCCTCTAGCTTACATAGGCGTGAAAAATCTTGTTATAGTTGTTTCTGACGATGTTAATTGCTGGAGCTCTGCTCAAAGCGAGCAGGATTCTAGGCTTTATTCTTACTTAGCAAACATTCCTATGCTTGAACCTTCCGACCCACAAGAATGTAAAGATTTTACCAAAATCGCTTTTCAAATCTCCGAAAAATTTGAAATACCTGTTTTGATAAGGTTAACAACAAGAGTGAGCCATGCAAGAGGTATAGTTAAACTTGGGAAAATTCTGAGCAGGCCTCAAAAGGGTTATTTTAAGAAGGATGGGGAAAAATTTTTCAACTTACTTCCAAACATATTAAAATTGCATTCAAAACTTTTAGAGAAAATGGAAAAGATAAAAGAATATTCTGAAAAGTCGAAACTAAATTTTGTTTTGAATAATAAGAAAAGCAAATTTGGAATAATAACTTCTGGTGTCTCGTTCAATTACGTAATGGATGCTTTGGATGATTTGAAAGTTAGTTTTCCTGTTTTAAAGCTTGGTATCACAAATCCCTTGCCCGAAAAGAAAATAGGGAATTTCCTGAAGAATTTAAAGGAAGTTTTAGTTATAGAAGAGTTGGAGCCTGTGATAGAAGAGAAAGTAAAAGCAATAGCGAAAGAGTTTAACCCAAAAGTTAAAGTTCATGGAAAAGATATCATTCCAAGAGTTGGCGAATTAAATGAAGAAATTGTTATCTCAGCAATAACTAAAATAACAGGAGTAAGGCTAAAGATAGACCATACTAGCTTAGAGGCTTATAAGAGGAAGTATGAAAAGATAAAAATTGCGGGAAGGTTTCCTTTAATGTGCGCTGGCTGCCCGCACAGAGCAACTTTTTATGCAGTTAAGAAAGTTTTGAGCGAAGTAAAAGAAGAAGTTGTTTGTGGGGGAGATATAGGATGTTATATGCTTGGAGTCTATCCTCCTCTTAAAGTGGAAGATTTTCTAATTTCGATGGGAGGGGGAGAAGGAGTTGTGCACGGAGTTAAAAAGGCGACAAATCAAAAAGCAATTGCCTTTATAGGAGATTCAACTTTCTTCCATGCAGGAATCCCTGGTTTGATAAACATGGTTTTCAACAAGTCAAATCCTTTGGTAATAATACTGGATAACAGATATACTGCGATGACAGGCCATCAACCTCATGCAGGAACAGGCTTTAATGCTATGGAAGAGACCAAGCCAATAGCTATAGAAGATTTGGTTAAAGCTTGCGGAATAGAAGATGTAAAAGTTGTTGACCCTTTTAACGTGAATGAGATGATTTCTTCTGTGAAAGAATTTTTGAGCAAGGATAAGGTTTCTGTGATAGTTGCAAAGAGAGAGTGCCAGCTAGAGGCTGTAAGGAGGAAGAGGAAGGAAGGGATGAAAATCCCTAGCTTTGAAATAGACCAAGAAAAATGCAATAAATGCGGAATATGCTTAAAAGATTTTGGATGCCCAGCGATTTATAAAGAAGGGGAAGAATATAGGATAAATCCAGAGGTTTGCACAGGATGCGCTGTTTGCTTCCAAATATGCCCGAATAAAGCTATAAGGTTGAGAGAATGAAGTTTAAAGAATTTAATGTTGTAATTGCTGGAATAGGCGGCCAAGGAGTTTTAACTTTAGCTTTCGTAATTTCCAGCGCTGCTTTAAAGGAAGGATATGATGTAAAGACTTCAGAACTACATGGATTGGCCCAAAGAGGGGGATCAGTCTCTTCCCATGTTAGATTTGGGAGAAAAATTTATTCTCCTCTGGTAAGAGAGTGCGAGGCAAACCTAATAATAGGCCTTGAGCCGTTGGAAACTTTAAGATCTTGCTATTATTCTTCTAAGGAAAACGGAACAGCGATAGTTTTTGATACTTTTAAAATTGTTCCTCTCTCAGTTTCCGCTTTGAACGAAAATTATCCTAGCTTGGAGGAAATAGAAAATATATTGAAAGATTTTTCTTCAAAAATCTTCCCTTTTAATGCTACAGAAATTTCTGTTAAGGAATTTGGAAGGGGCGTTTTCTCAAACGTATTGCTACTAGGTTATGCTTTTGGTTTTGGCCTAATTCCGCTTAAGAAAGAAAAAATTATTGAAGGTATAAAGGAAAATGTTCCACAGAAATATTTGAACGAAAACTTAAAGGCATTCGAGCTTGGCATTCAAAAAGCTCTACAATCTTCTTTCAAGCTCTAAGAACTCTTTATGTCTTTTCTCAATTATTTTCATAGAAGCCTGAATCCTTTCATGTTCTTTTTCCAAACTTTTTGGAATAGGTAGCTTGTTGTTTTTATAATAATTATAAATTGCTTCATGTAAAGCGTCTAAAGCAAGAATTGAGCAGTGAATTTTTATAGGAGGTATTTTACTCCTTCCACCAAGCTTCCTTATTAAATCCTCTTTTTTAATTTTCAACGCATCTTCCAACCTTTTACCTTTAACCATGGTTGTTAATAAGCTTGTGTTAGCTAATGCCACAACACAACCAAAAACTTCGCCTTTAACATCAGAAATTATCCTTTTACCATTTTTCTCTTTAACCTTTAAGTAAATTCTCATCGTATCTCCGCATACCAAGTTTCCTGCTTCTCCTATTGCGTCAGGATTTTTAATTCTTCCAAGATTTTTCGGATTTTTAAAATGCCTTATTATTTCTTTCGAGTAAGGTAGCTTTACCATAAAAATCCTCTCTATAAATTTATTCCCAATCCTTAAATTTTTACAATTTAATCACTTTCCTTTGAAAGGAGAAATTTTTCTCAATTTTTCCACAACTTCCGGCAAAACTTCTATCACGTAATCAACTTCTTTTTTAGTTGTAAACCTTCCTATGCTGAGCCTTAAGCTTCCCTGGGCCTCATGCGGCTTTAAACCTATAGCTAATAAAACATGACTTGGCTCTAAGGTTTGTGAAGAACAAGCAGACCCTGTTGAGGCAGCAATCCCTTTCATATCCAAATACATAACTAAAGCTTCTCCTTCTATAAAATCGAACCAAAAGTTCGAAATGTTCGGAAGCCTTTTTTCAGGATGTCCGTTCAAATGCGAATTCTCTATTTTTAAAACATTCTTTTCCAACCTTTCCCTCAACCTTTTAAGTTTTTCCCCCTCTTTTTTCATTTCTTTCTTTGCTATCCTTGCTGCTTCACCCAATCCAACTATCCCAGGGACGTTAAGAGTGGAAGAACGCAAACCAAACTCATGGCCGCCTCCGTGCAATAAAGCCTCTATTTCAACACCTTCTCTTATGAAAATAAAACCAACACCCTTTGGGCCGTAAATTTTGTGGGAGCTTGCTGTAAGTAAATCAACGTTCATCCTTTTTACATCGATTTCAATTTTCCCAAAACTTTGAGCAGCATCCGTATGGAACAAAACCCCCTTTTCTCTGCAAATCTTCCCTATTTCCTCTATCGGCTCAATAGTGCCTATTTCATTATTGGCATGCATTACCGAAACTAATATCGTATCTTTTCTAATCATTTTTTCGAGTTCGTTCAAATCTACTAAACCAAATTTATCAACCTTTAAGTAGCTAACTTCAAAACCCTGCTTCTTAAGCCACTTTGCAGATTCTAAAACACAAGCATGCTCTATGGAAGAAACTATTATGTGCTTACCTTTTTGTTTGTTCGCGAAAGCTACTCCTTTTAAAGCAAAGTTGTTCGCTTCTGTTGCGCTGCTCGTAAATATTACTTCGTTCGGCTTTGAATTTATCAAGTTTGCAATAATTTCCCTCGCATTTTCCACCGCATCCTTAGCTTCCCTCCCTGCATAATGGAGGCTCATCGTATTCCCAAACTTCTTTGAAAAATAAGGGAGCATTGCCCTTAGAACCCTTGGGTCAGTAGGAGTTGTTGCTGCATAATCCATGTAAACTTTCATATTTTAATTAACGCTGCTCCTTTTTAAAAGTTTTTTTCGAAAAATAATTTATGGAAGTGGATTTGGATGAAATAGAGCCGGAGATAAAAAGGAAAAAAGCTAGAAGAGTTTACAAAAAAGGGTTCAGAAGAAAATATAAATAGTTGTTTTTTCAAATAAGTTTAACTGCTTAGGCAGGAGGTATGTATGCCGCTAGAAGATGCGATTAAAAATGCTATTAAAGAATTGAGAAAGAATTCGAAAAAAAGGAACTTCGTTCAAACTTTTGACTTAATAGTTAATTTGAAGGATGTAGACTTAAAGAAGCCTGAAAATAAGTTTACGGAAGATTTGGTTCTACCGCATGGAAAGGGAAAAGAAGTTAAAATCGTTATATTTAGCGATTCTATAAAAGAGGGGGAGATAAATTACCCCATTTTAAGAAGCTCTGACATAGAAATTCTTTCGAAGAGTAAAAGGGAAGCAAAGAAATTTATAAAGAGAACAGACTTTTTCTTAGCTGAGCCGAAGCTAATGCCTCTTATAGGTAAAATGCTAGGCCAGTTTTTAGGGCCTAGAGGAAAAATGCCGAAGATAATAACTGAAGATTTGGGAAAGATGGTAGAAGATTTGAAAAAGAGCGTAAGAATAAGATTAAAGGATTCGCCTGTAATTCAATGCCCGGTAGGAAATGAAAGTATGAAGGATGAGGAAATTGCTGAAAATGTAGTTGCTGTTTTGGAATTTCTAAAAAACAAGCTACCAAAAGGGGAAAAGAATATAGCAAACGTTCTTTTAAAAATGACTATGAGCAAGCCGGTTGAAATAAAGGTGGAAAAATGGTAAGAGAGGAAAAAATTAAGGCTGTGGAAGAAATTGCTAATCTCTTGGAAAAATACAGCACTATAGGATTGGTTGATATAGCGAAAATGCAATCCAGACAATTGCAAGAAATAAGAAAGGGGATAAGGAATGATGCTATCATAAAAGTTGTTAAAAAAAGTTTACTTTTAAAGGCGATGGAAAAAGTAAGGAATAAGAATTTAAGCGATTTTAAAAACTACGTTCCAACCCAACCTGCATTAATTTTATCAGATTTAGACCCTTTCTTGCTTTACAAAAAAATCCTCGAGCTTAAATCCTTTACGTATGCCAAGGAAAATGATATAGCCCCAAACGACGTTTGGGTTAGGGCAGGGCCAACTAATCTTCTACCAGGCCCTGTTATAAGCGAATTTTCGAAGGCAGGAATTCCTGCAGGAGTGGAAGGGGGAAAAATAGCAATAAAAAAGGATACTTTAGTCGTGAAGAAAGGTGAAAAAATTCCTGCTGCTATAGCAAATATACTTAGAAAGCTTGATATGCAAATAATAGAAGTTTTCTTAAACATCACTTCTATTTATTTCAACAACTCAATTTACACAAAAGAGGTTTTAGAGCTTGTTAAGGTGTATCCCGAAAAAGTTAAAGAATGTTTTGAAAAGGCCCTTGCTCTTTCAATTTCAATTTCATATCCAACCAAATACAACATAGAATTTTTAATAGCAAAAGCTGTTAACATTGCAAAATGTTTTGAATTAAAAAGCCAAAATATTTAAGGATAATATGCAAATAAATAGAGGTGGTTGAATGCAAGAAATATATGCTGCATTGCTATTGCACGAAAGCAAGCAGCCAATAACTCTTGAGAATTTGAGCAAAGTATTGCAAGCAGCAGGTGCCCAGCCTGATGAGGGAAAGCTTAAAGCATTGATAGCAAGCCTTGAAGGAAAGAATATAGATGAAATAATAAAAGAAGCTTCATCAATTCAACCATCAGCTCCAAAAGAAGAGAAGAAGGAGGAAGAGAAAAAGGAAGAGAAAAAAGCTGAGGAAGGGGCCATAGGATTGAGTATGCTCTTCGGATAGAAATGAAAGAACTGATAAAAACAGCAGAAAAGATTGAAGATGAGGAATTAAGGAAAAAAGTAGTAGAATTTCTTAAAGATCCTAAGCTTTCTAACAAAGATTTCAGGAAGTATCCGAGGACAAGAATAGAAGAAGCTGTATCTGTTTTTACAGTTTCTTCGCCATCAGGCCAAGTTTCTGTTGAAAGGGATGTTCTAAACCATACTTTAGCAGTTTGTGAATTGTGCTTAAAAGTTTCAGAAATAATTGAGAAAAATTATGGGTTAAAAGTAAAAAAGGATTATTTAATTGCAGCAAGCCTTTTGCACGATATAATGAAAATATATGAATGGAAGAAAAGTGAAAAGGGAGTAGAGCATACAGGGATACTTTTGGATCATTCTACATTAGCTGCTTCTGAATTGTACGCAAGGGGCTTTCCTGAAGAAGTTATCCACATAATAGCCTCTCACTTCGGAGAATCTGGCCCAACCCCACCTCGTACTTTAGAAGCTGTTATTCTTCATTACTGCGATTCTTTTCTTTCAATGATAGAATTTCAAGTTAAAAGAAAGGAAGAAGGAATTCAATTAATACTTTTTGATGAAGATTTATTGAAAAATTTGGTAGAAAAGATTGTTAAAAGATGAATTTTTACTTGTTTTACAAAGAAAAGCAAAATTTTCCCTTATTTTTTTGGAAATGGGAAATTTGGTGTCCAGAAAATAAGGTATATTTTAACTATAAAATTTAAATCATGAAATGCATAAGATGCAACTCGCATAGAGTTTTAAGATTTATAGATGGTTTTGGAGAAAGGAGAATATTCTGCAAGCAATGCTGGTTAAGCATTCCGGAAAGCAGCTTAAACGATCATCAAGCAAGCTTAACCAGGTTTTTAGTTTTAAGTTGATTTTATGGAGAGAATAAGTGAATTAAGCATTAGTTTAATAAGAGATAGGGAAGTTGTTAAATGCAGGATAAACTTTGTTAAAGGAAATAAAATTTTTGGCTTCATCAAGCCTATAATCTGACAACGAAAAATCCATGGTCTTTTTCGTAAGGATTTAAATCAACAAAGTCCAAAATTTCAAAACCCCTTTCCTCCATTTTTCTTCTCACATCCCTATAAATTTCTGCAGGCCTTCTAAGCACATCTATGCTCCTACTTTTCACAGCAATCATTCCAAAGCCATCTTTTTTCAAAAACCTTTCACAATTCCTCACAAAAATTTCAACCTCCTGAGGATCTGCTATATCGCAATAAACCAAATCAACTTTCCCGAATATCATACTCTCATAATCTTCAATTTTTCTTGCATCAGCGAGTATGGGAATTATATTCCCCCTCTTTTCTGCATGGGGTATTAATTCTCTTAGCACGCGTTCGCTTATTTCTATTCCATAAATAGTTCCTTCTTTCCCTATTATATCGGAGAAGTGAGAGGCAGTTGTGCCGCTCGCTATTCCTAAGTACAAAATTTTTTGTTTTCGATAAACAGGGAAAATTTTTATTCCCTTAACTATTGCAGCAGCAGGTTTGCTCCTCCAAAAATCCCAAATTCTGTACTCTATTCCTTTAATTTTGATTAGTTCCTCTCCATAAACCCTTTCTCCAGGAACTAAATTTATGGTTGCCAGTTTCTTTCCTATTTTAAAAATCCCTTCAAAACTTGTTTTTTTAACTTCCATGTTTATTCTTTAGTTAAAATTTCTTTAATTCTTTCCTCAAGTTCCTTCTTAAGTTTTTCGCTTCTATCTTCCTTAGAGTAAAAATCTATCTTTGCAGCCATGCTCAACTTCGAAGCAAGAGCTCTTGCTACCTTCCCCCTATGCTTTTCAGGAGCTTTCTGAACGTAAGGACTCATGAAAATTAAACCATGCTTCGGCAACTTTCCTTTACCATGCAAATACCTAAACAAAGCTTTTTCTGAGCCGATTAATTGAATTGTAGAGGAAGTTGATTTTGCCAGTTTTTCTAAACTACCAGCTTTAGCTATAAGCTTTGCTGCGAGTATCGGGCCGGCAAGAGCAGTAGTGTTTGGAGCAATCTCCTTAACAATCTTTTCCAAATACTTTTCCATCCTTTCTCTTAAGGAATATAAGGCTAGAATAGAAGAAGAAAAAGCTTGAATTGCTTTTATATCCTCTTCCTCAAAATCCCTTCCCATGCTCTTCTTTGCAAATTCCTTTAAATCCTTAACTTCAATCCTTTCCCTTTTTCCAAATTCGCTAACAATCTTTGCAAATTTTTCATGATCCTTCACTATTTTATCCATTTCAGGAAAATGGAGGGAATACCATTCTCTCAACCTTTCAACAAAAATGTTTATGCATTTGTTAATTTCATCTATCGCGTTAACAGCATGAATTACAAGCTTATCCTTTTCTATAGATTTCCTAATTTTTTCCTTAGTTAGCTCTATTCCAACTTTTGTTAAAAAATTGTTGAGCTCGCTTTCGCTCTTTACAAAATTGAATTGTAGAGCTAATTTAGCTAGATTTTCTCTTACAAAATTTTCAGCACTACTCCCTTTTTCAAAATTTACCCCTTCTCTTTGAATGGAAAAAATAAAATCTTTAAAACCTTTCTCTTTAAGTTCTTCTATGAGCTCCTTTTCCTCTTCAATTAAATCCTTTGCTTTAATCTTTTCAACAACTTTTTCAACATCCTTCTGAAAAGGCTTAAAAGAAATTACCTTATTATTTTCATCGAGAGCAAAGCATCCTATTAAAGTTGTAACTATGTATGCGCGCATACTTTTTTATAAGCATTTACAAAATAAAAATCTTCGATGAAAAATTTAAAATATGGACGAAATTTTTATAATCGGATTTTCTTTCCTAATCTTGGGAATAATTTTAATCTTCCTCTCATTTTTCTTAAGGTTAAAGACAAAGAGCGAAGCAGGCCTGATAATTTGGATCGGCCCTTTTCCTGTTTTTAGCATAACCACAAGCAAAGAAATCTTTTACATCCTCCTTTTCCTTTCCTTAATATTTATATTATTCCTAATTCTATTTTATTTACTGAAAGCATGATAATAATTCCAATCTTGGCCATTGCATTGATTATAGCAGGAATATGCATATACTACATAAACAAGATAATAGTGCTTTCTAACAGGATAGAAAACGCATGGAGCCAAATCGATGTTCAGCTTAAGAAGAGAGCTGATTTAGTTCCAAACTTAGTAGAGACTGTAAAAGGTTATATGAAGCATGAAAAGGATGTTATAAGAATGGTTACGGAAGCAAGGGAAAGGATGCTTGGAGCAAGTAACATTAAGGAAAAGGCAAAGGCTGAAAGCGAATTGACGCAAGCATTAAAAACAATATTTGCCATAGCTGAAAATTATCCTGAATTGAAATCTAGTGAAAATTTCAGAATTTTGCAAGAGCAGCTAGAAGGGATAGAAAACAAAATAGCTTATGCAAGGCAATTCTACAACGATTCTGTTTTAAGATTTAACAATACCATAACAACAATCCCAGGAATTTGGTTTGCCAAGTTAATAGGGAAGGATAAGCCTAAAGAATATTTCGAAATAAGCGAAGAGGAGAGAAAGCCAGTTAAAGTGGAGTTCTAATGGAAAGAATAAGCTTTTACGATCAAATAGCAAAGAATAAAAGAAATTCTCTTTTTCTAGCTTCTTTTATTTTTTTCATTCTCGTTGCTTTGATTTATCTTATAGGTGAAATTCTTGCTCCAGAATTCTCCCTAATTTTTCTAATATTTGCAATATTTTTAGTCTTTCTCTACACTTATGGAACCTATATGTATGGGGATAAAATAATTCTTGCTGCAACGAATGCAAAACCGATTAAAGAAGATTATAATTATTTGCATCTAATAAATACAGTTGAAGGCTTGAGCATTGCTGCCGGAATACCAAAACCAAAAATTTACATTATAGAAAGTGATGAAATAAATGCATTCGCTACTGGAAGAAGTCCTGAAAATGCTTCTATAGCAGTAACTACTGGTTTGCTTAAAAATTTAAAAAGGGATGAGATTGAGGGAGTGATAGGACATGAAATTTCTCACATAAAAAATTATGATATAAGGTTTATGACTTTAGTAGCTGTAATGGTTGGTTTAGTAGCTATTTTGAGCCATCTGTTTTTGAGAAGTATGTGGTATGGCTCTGGAAAAAGGGAAAGGAAGAGTGGCTTACTAATAATCATTGGGCTATTGTTAGCTCTAGTTTCCCCGATTATAGTTAGATTGGTTCAGTTCGCAATCTCAAGGAGAAGAGAATTTTTAGCAGACGCAAGCTCAGTAGAATTAACAAGATATCCTGAAGGTTTGGCTTCTGCTTTAGAAAAAATTATGAAGATAAATCAAGGAAAGATGAATGTTAGCGAAGCAGTTAGCCACTTGTTTTTTGTAGACCCGAATAAAAGTCCTTTGGATAAGCTATATGCTACCCATCCTCCGATAGAAGAGAGAATAAGGATCTTAAGAAGTATGTAGATAATAAAAAATTTAAAAACAAGAAAAGATTTAGATGGAAGAGAAAAGATTGGTTCTACTAATTTCGAAGGAAAATTCTTATTTGGCTGAAGTTTCTTCTGGAAAGCTTAATACTAAGGATGGGATTTTCGATTTAAGCTTGCTTAAGCAGAAAAATTATGGGGATAGAATAAAAACGCATTTGGGGAAAGAATTTACAATAGTTAAGCCAAACATAACAGATATACTTGAAAGAAAAGCAAAAAGGATGCCACAAGTAATGCTACCGAAGGATATTGCTTTGATAATAGCATATACAGGAATTTCTCCTGGCAGTTTAGTTATAGATGCAGGAACCGGCTCGGGGTTTGCAGCAATATTTATTGCAAATTACATAAAGCCAGGAAAGGTTATAACCTATGAGAAAAACAAAAAATTTGCAAAAATAGCGAAAGAAAATATTAAAGCTTCTGGTTTATCAGAATTCATAAAGCTGAAGGAAAAGGATATAAGTAGGGGGATAGACGAGAAAAACGTTGATTTAGTAAATTTGGATTTGAAGGATGCAGAAAAAGTTGTAGAGCATGCTTACAATGCATTAAAGCCTGGTGGTTGGCTTGTTGTTTATTCTCCTTACATAGAGCAAGTTAGTTCTGTTGTAAGAAAAATAGAGGAAAAAAATTTCTCAAACTTAAAAATAGTCGAAAACGTAGTTAGAGAATGGCAAGTTGAAAAATATACAAGGCCGAAAAGTTTTGGTTTAATGCATACAGGCTTTTTAACCTTTGCAAGAAAAATTTATTAAACAAAATTAAATTTATGAGGAAAATGAGCGAAAAAGTAAAATTGCAAGAATTCCCTAAGCCTATGCCTGAAATCACTCCTGAAATGATTAAAGCTACACTTAAAACTTTAGAAGCTAAAGGTTTAGTTTATTATACTGAAAAAGGGGCCTATATTCCTACAGAAAGCGGATGGAAGCTTTTAATGGAAATCAAGCCTGTTAAAGAAGAGATAATAGCTTATGGCCATCCAAACATTACTGCAACGCATAAAACAACTTTTGAATTAACAAAAGAAGAAAAATTGGGGAAGAAAGGAGATTGTATAATAGGGGTTAAAGCAAACAAGGCTTGTAAAGATTTGAGCAAGGAATTTAAGGATGCTTTGAAAGAAGGGAAAAAGGTTGAAATAAAAATAGAAGTTGATGGAATTGAAGATAAAATAATAGCTTTTGGTTCTCCTGCTTTGAAGCTAACAGATGAAAAAAGCATAGTTGTGAGGAAGAGCGATTTTATAGATAGAAGAACTTTAGCAATTCTTTCAGACAAGGCAGCTTTTGATATAAAAAGGGAAATTGTAGAAAGGATGAAAGACCCAAACACAAAAATGAAAATAACTTTGGAAATTAAGTGAGGGGCTGTAGTCTAACTTGGAAGGACACCAGCCTCGGGTATTTAGAGAACGCTGGTGATCTGGGTTCAAATCCCAGCAGCCCCATCTTTGAATTCGATTAAATTAGGAAAGAATATGGAGCTTCGTAAAAGAAAGGAAAAATTCTGAAGCAAAAAGGCTTAATTTTTGTAAATCTTCCAAAACGTAAGCCAAAAAAGTATACTAAAAGAAACTGTATGGCATAAAGGAAATAGAACTTAAAACTTAATTATGCTAGGGCCTGAAAAAGAAATGCCCTTATAGATTTAACAAAAAATTATTTTAAAGAATCAGCAATTTCAAAATCTAGACTTCTGGACGAATTCTGAAGGCAATTATTTTTCACAGCCAAACAGAAACCGCAAATATTAGTCTTAATAGAATTAAACCCTAACTATAAATTATGAGAACTCTTCGGATAATTCCTTTTGGCAATGTTCCAGAAGATGTTTTAAATGCGATAAGCGAAGAATTGAGAGCTTCTTTAAACATAATGACAGAAATTTCTGAGCCGAGAGGCCTGCCAAAAGAATTTTACAACAGTTTAAGGCATCAGTACAATGCGGAAAAAATTCTCGATTTCCTTTCTCAAAAGTTTAGCGGAAAAATTTTAGCAGTTTCTAGCGAAGATTTGTATGCAGAGGGTTTAAACTTTGTATTCGGACAAGCAGAATTGCCAGGAAGAGTTTGTATAGTTTCAATTCATAGATTAGACCCGAAATTTTATAGAGAGCCTGAAAACAGATCTTTATTAATCGAAAGGGCTGTAAAGGAAGCAAAGCATGAAGTCTGTCATGCTTTATTCGGCTTAACTCATTGTGAGAATAAAAATTGTGTTATGAGTTTTAGCAATACTATATTTGAGGTTGATAGGAAGAGCAAGGATTTGTGCAACAAATGCAAAGTAAAAATTTTAAAAAAGTAGACTTTAAATTTATTGTAGGCTGAGATAATGGAAAAAGAAGTTTGGGAAGGAGAGTTAATAGAGAATAGAGTAATAATTTGGGATCCGAATGCTGTTATCCTTTATGATGAATCCGGATACGGGAAGCCACAACCAGAAAACAATCCTCAAAGGTTGGAATTGGATTTAATAGAGGCAGCTTTTTTAATGGAAAGGAATAAGCTACGAGTTTGGGTGAAGGAAAATGGAGAAAAAAAGTTTTTAAGCTTGCAAGAATTTATGGAAATAGCTAGCAAGAGAATGTATTCTTTTCTCCCTCAATTCATAGTTTATAGGGATTTAAGGAATAGGGGATTTTTGGTTAAAACAGGATTTAAGTTTGGCTCTTTCTTCAGGCTTTATGATAGGGGAGTAAAGCTTAAGCGTGGTCCAAAAGCTCCACATGAGCATACGAAAGCTGTTGTGCATGCTGTTGCTGAAGAGTCTGCATTCAGCTTGCCTGAAATGTCCAGAGCTGTTAGACTTGCCCAAAACATAAGGGCAACTATGTGGTGGGCTGTTGTAGATAAGGAAGGGGATGTAACTTATTACGAAGTGAAAAGAATAACACCTTAGTTGATTTCTATGGGAAGAATAAAAACTTCTTTAATTAAGAGAATAGCGAATGAATTGCTCGAGAAATATCCTGATAAGTTCTGCAAGGATTTTGAAAAAAATAAGAAAATTGTTGAAGAACTTGTGGGAATAAAATCGAAGAAAATAAGGAACATGGTTGCGGGCTACATAACCTCTTACTTAAAAAGAAGCTAATTTTTATTCTTTGGATTTAAATTTAAATTATGGGAAAATCGCAAGCGAAAATAGATGAGTTTGCTTTCATTTTACTCGCAGGCCTTCTATTCATAATAATATTAACAGTTGCGTGGACAAGCCTTCCAAAGCCTTTTGTAGAAGTTGAGCCCGAATTCATTTCGCTTATAGTTGCAAGGGGAAGCTCTTCAAGAGCAGTAATATATTTAAACGGCTCTGCAAACAACGTTACTTTAAAAGCAAGGGGTGATATAGCAAATTGGGTAAGATTCAGTAAAAACAATTTTAGTTTAGCAGGAGAAATCGAAGTAAGCGTAATTTTTTCCATTCCGTCTACGGTAGAAATAAGAACTTATTCTGGAAGTATAGAAATAGAGTTTGATGGGGAGAAAAAATCAATTCCTGTAAGCTTGGATATTGTTGAAAGAGAGGCAGAAACATATAAAACCTTTGAGCTTGGAGATTTTTCAATAAGCTATTATTCCGGAAAGGAAATTATCGCTTCAAAATCTGATTTTGAAGTCGTTAGAGGCTATTTTACGGATTTCCCCTCAACTTTGGTTTTTAGCCTAGAGAAGTTGTATAACCTGAAAAATGGCCTAATTTCTTTAATTGTAGAGCAAACCAATTCTGCAGGGAACTTAATAGTTAAATTCAACGATAAAGTTGTTTTTAATGAAAAAGTTGGGGAAGGTGAAATTAAAATACCTATAGAGAAAAGCGAAATAAAAAATTATAATACTTTAAAAATCGAAGCTGGTTTACCAGGATGGAAGTTTTGGATGAATACTGTTTATAAAATTAAACAATTAAGCTTTGAGGCCGAATATGAAGGGATGAAGTTTAAGGAATATACTTTTTCTTTAAAGCGAGATGATGTTGGAAGATATAAATGGGGGAGGCTTACGTTCCAAATCAAGAATAAAACTGGTGAAGGGAATCTCGTAGTTAAGTTGAACGATAGAGAAATTTACAATGCAGTCCCCCCAGCTCCAATTGGGGGTTATTTTGGCTTTTACTTAGGGGATGTTGAATTGAATACAACAAACAAGGTTTACTTTTACACAGAAAAGTATTCCAGCTATGAGCTTCAAAAAGTTGTTTTAACGCTCGCTTTTTCAGCCTACTAGTGAAATTAAATCGAAAAAATCTCTCGAGCCTGTTGCCCCTCCCAAAATTCCTATGCACAATTTTAAAAACCTTTTAAATTCTTCATCCTCGCAAAACTTGTCTATTAAAATTAATACTAAAACTACTGTAAAGAGCTTAAAGAATATGAAAGAAATGGGAGAAAAAATTTCTATTAAAAAAGTTGGTAGCACGTGCTGCTCTCCAAATCCGAAAAATTGAATTGCTGTAAAAGTTGTAGTTGCATCAAATAGTTGAATCAGAGTTACAAGCCTGTTCTCTAAGCTCCAGAATTTTAAAAAATAGAAGAGTATTGGCCAAGGAGAATAAAAAATGAGAAGGAGGAGAAGGCCGTAAAAATTCTTAAATGGAATGAAAGGAAGGATAAAAGAAGTTAAAATAACTCCTGAAAGAAAAACAATTTTATGGTAAGGAATGCTTTTTCTATTTTCCAAAAATTTTCCAACTAAGATTAAAGAAAAAACTATGAGGAAAACGAATAAGTAAATTCCTGGTGTAACAAAAAAATAAGAGCTTACAATTCCCATATCCTCCAAAACTCTTAAGGCCCCACCAAAAACTACGAAAGGGGAAATTGAAAGAGCAAGCCTTTTATCAACTTTAATCTTAAGTTTCTTTAGAGCTTTGAAAATCAAAATTATTGCTACTATGAAGATTATGCTGTAGGTTAAAGTTTTTGGTATATCATAACCAGTTTTTTTAGGATGGAGAAAATAGTCGGAAAAAGACATAACTTAAATTAATATTTTCTTAAATTTAAAAGATATTCAATGAGGAAGGAGTTCCCTGCAATATTTTTAACATTAATCTTACTTCTTTCAGGCTGTGTTTTGCCTTTTCAAAA
>CAZPVR010000005.1:8317-19810 GCA_964590365.1 uncultured archaeon | reverse complement strand
TTAAGAAACTAAAAATATTTATACTCAAACAATTTTCAATATAGAGAAGATGAACATATTCAAGGCAATAATAGGAAGAAGGAGTATAAGGAAGTTTGAAAAAAAAGAAGTTGATGATAAGCTTATAGGAGTTTTGCTCTATATGGCAACCATGGCACCTTCTGCGGGGAATACACAAGAATGGAATTTTATAGTAGTGAAAGATGAAAAGTTAAAGAAAGAATTGGCAAAGGCGGCTTTAGATCAAAATTTCATTGCAGAAGCACCGGTTGTAATAGTTGTTTGTTCTGACTTAGAAAAAATAAGCTTAAGGTATGGAAGGAGAGGCGAGCTTTTATATTCTATACAAGATGCTTCTCTCGCAATACAAAACATTCTACTTTCAGCATATGCTTTGGGGCTGGGCTCTTGTTTTGTAGGAGCTTTTGACGAAGAAAAAGTTAAAAGTTTGCTGGAACTACCTACAAAACTAAGGCCTTTGGCAATAATACCAATAGGCTATCCTGCAGAAGAACCAGAAGTCCCTAAAAGAATTCCTTTTGAAAACTTGACTTGGTTAAATAAGTATGGAAAAAAATTGGAATTGGCTTTGGCAGTACAGCCCGGTACAAGAAAAGTAGAAATAATCAAGCCAATAGGGAATTTGATAGAAGAAAAAATTAAGTTTAAAAGGGAAAGGAGGAAATTGAGTTTTGAAGAATTTTTAAAGATACTCGCCAAATAATTTAAACATTAAAAAAGAAATATTAAAAAGGTGGAGAATGAAAAGACTAATTGTTTTTTTAATAATTCTTCTTTCATTTCCAATAGCATTTTCTCAGGAGCTTTTGGCTCCAACGGAAGTAACTTGCTATACAGGGGAAAGTAAAACTTTTGAAATTTTAGTTAGGAATGAACAGAATTTTGCTGACGATTTTTCAATTTCAGTTTTTCCCCAAAATATAGAAGGTGTTCAGATATTGTTAGAGAATTATTTCGTTTCCCTCTTGCCCAAGGAAGAGAAAAATATTAAAGTGTTTGTTTTTGTTCCAGATTGCATAAGGGAATTTTCCTCAACATTTACAATTAGCGTTAAATCCTCTAAAACAAACGAATTAAAGCAAAAATCTATTTACTTGAACGTTAAAGGAAAGGCAGTTTGCATTACTGATTTGTTTGTTGATAAAAAGAATTTAAATCCAGAAGAAACAGTTTCCTTTGAAATTTCGTTAACGAATCCTTCTGAAACGGAATCCTCTCCTCTTATTCTTAAAGTTTTAATAAAAGATCCTTACGAAAATGTTGTGAAAAGTTTTGAGGATAGCATAGAAAAAATCCAACCAAAAACGACGAAAAAAATTCTACATTCTTACAGAATAGAAAAATTTGCAAAGCCTGGAGCTTATGAAGTGAAAGCAATTCTTGTTGATGGCTTAAATAAAATGATAGATTCTTCTTCAGCAAAATTTTACGTCAACCCAACTTATACAAACTATCCTGAAAAATCTACTCATTTATCAATCCTCTCCTCTACAGTAACAATTAAAATTAAAAACGAAGGTAATTCACCCACCCCTCCCTTCTACATTTCTGAATCTTTACCAGCAATAGCAAGGTTCTTTTTCCAGCCGGAGAAAAAGCCAGATAAGGAGGAAATTGTCGGAAATTCTGTTATATATTATTGGTTAATAGAGACGATAGAACCCGGAAAAGAAATTACTATAACCTACAAAATTAGCTTAATTAACCTTTGGCTAATTTGTGTGGCAGTAATATTCTTGGGCTATGTTGGCTATAAATTCGTATTTACGCCAACTCTCGTTAAAAAATCGTCATACGTTGGAAAGCTTGAGCCAGAAAAAGAAATAACAATCTCGATTGGAATTAAAAATAGAAGCAGACATAGCATAGAGGATGTGAAAATAAGAGATTTTGTACCTTCGATTCTTAAAATTTCAGAAAAGTTTGATACTGTAAGACCAAAGATTAGGAAAACTTCTAGTGGAGTTTATTTAATTTGGGAATTTGATTCTTTAAGGCCTGGAGAGGAAAGAATTCTAACTTACAGAATAAAACCTGTTTTAGAAATAGGAGGTACTTTGAGATTACCAAAAGCTATAATGACTTATGTTGATAAAAACAAAGTTAAAAAGATACTTCTGTCAAAGACTATGACTCTTAAACCAGAATAAATTTTTTAAATTTCTAATACATTTTTATATTAACCCCAGGTAGCTCAATCTGGCAGAGCAACCGACGTAAGGTTGAAGCTGTAGGCGAGCACTTTGGTGCTTGCTGAAAGCCATTGCTCGGTCAATACCGGTGGGTTGGGAGTTCAAATCTCCCCCTGGGGACAAACTTTTTAAATTCTCATTTTTAAAATTATTTTGCTAGCGGACCAAATCGGAGGGGAAACACCCGTTCCCGTCCGAACACGGAAGTTAAGCCCTCCGGAGATCTGGGTTGTACTCTCCCGAAAGGGAGGGGAAATCCAGGACGTCCGCTAGCATTTGCCTCGGTCGTCTAACGGTTTAGGATGCAGGTCTGTCACACCTGCGATCCGGGTTCGAATCCCGGCCGAGGCGCGATATAACTTTTTAAGCAAAAAATTTAAATATTATAAAAGAAATAAAGTTATTGCTTTTAAAAGCCTGATTGTATGGTAGAGTTCAATATACTCTCGCATAAACTTGTACCGAAGCATGAAGTTTTAAGCGAGAAGGAAAAAGAAGAATTGCTTAAAAAATACGGCATAACTCTTAGACAACTTCCAAGGATACTCGCTTCAGATCCCATAGTTAAAATGCTCAATGCAAAGCCAGGCGATGTTATAAGGATAAGAAGGAGAAGCCCGACTGCAGGAGAATCAATTTATTATAGAGTTGTTGTTAGGGGTTAAAATGAACGAAACATTTTTCACTTTGCTTAACACATTCGTAAGAGAAAAGGGATTGGTAGCTTATCAAATAGAATCTTATAACGATTTTATTACAAGAAGAATTCCGAAAGTTTTGAAGGAAATAGGGGTTATAAAACCAGATGTTCCCGAGCTTGGAGATTTGAAAATAAAACTCGGAGAATTTAGAATTACTCAGCCATGCGTTAAAGAAGCAGATGGCTCTGTTAGAAACATTTTGCCCATGGAGGCAAGAATAAGAAATTTAACTTATGCTGCCCCCATGTACGTTGAGATGACACCTGTTTTAAATAACATAGAAAGCGAGACAACCACAGTTAATTTTGGTGATTTGCCTGTAATGGTTAGATCATCTATATGCCCTCTTTCAACAATGTCAAGGCAAGAATTAATCAAAGCAGGAGAGGATCCTGACGATCCGGGAGGATATTTCATAATAAACGGGACAGAAAGAATTTTGGTTTTGGTTGAGGAAATAGCTCCAAATAGGATAATAGTATCAAAAGTTGATACTCAGAATATTACGGAAATTGCAAGAATACACTCAGAAAGAGAAGGCTATGTGCAAAGGCATTTATTGGAAAGGAGGAAGGATGGTATAATTACAATAAGCTTTGCAAACATTACTCGTTTGCCAATAGCAGTAATTTTGAAAGCTCTGGGGATGGAATCTGATAAAGACATAATAATATCCATATCCTTAGACCCGGAAGTTCAAGAAGAATTCTACATAAATCTTTATGAAGCAGAGGTTTCAACTCAAGAAGAAGCTTTGGAAGAAATAGGTAAATTTTTGAAAATTCCTCAGAAGGATGAAAGGATAAGCAGAGCAAAGAAGTTGATAGACCGATACCTTTTACCCCATCTAGGACAAAGGCCTGAAAATAGAATGGAGAAGGCACTTTTCTTAGCAAAAGCTATTTCAAAAATTATTAGATTGCATTTGGGTAAGATAGAAGAAGATGATTTAGACCATTATTCAAACAAAAGGTTAAGGCTTGCAGGCGATTTGTTAGAAATTTTACTCCGTTCAATATTGTTGGGGAAATGGGGTTTGATAACTCGAATAACCTACAATTATCAAAAGCTAACTAAAAGGGGAAGGTTGCCGCCATTGCAAGCTATAGTAGAGTCAAATGTTCTAACGAATCAAATAGTTTCAGCTTTGGCTATAGGCTCATGGGTTGGCGGAAGAACTGGAGTAAGTCAAAGGTTGGAAAGAGGAAGTTATACAAAAACCATTTCACATATGAGAAATGTCCTCTCACCCTTAACTTCAACTCAAGAGCATTTTGAAGCAAGAGAATTACATCCAACTCATTGGGGTAAATTGTGTACGAGCGAAACACCCGAAGGCGCAACCATAGGATTAAGAAAGTACCTTGCAATTCTGGCTCAAGTAACGAAAGGAATGGACGAAAAAGAAGTTAAGGTTTTAGAGAATTTGATAAGGGCGAGATAATGGCGGATATATTTTTGGACGGAAGGTTTATAGGAACTACAGAAAAACCCGAGGAATTGGTAAGGGAAATAAGGGAAAAAAGGAGAAAGGGGATTATTTCCTCTCAAGTCAACGTTGCTTATCATGAGCATTTGGATGAAGTGAGAATTTTAACAGACGCGGGAAGAATTAGGAGGCCTTTAATAGTTGTTGAAAACGGAAAACCTTTACTTACAAAGGAGCACATTGAAAAACTTAAGAAAGGAGAGCTTACCTGGGACGATTTGGTTAAGAATGGCATAATAGAATATCTTGATGCAGAAGAGGAGGAAGATGCTTACATTGCTTTGAATGAGGATGAAATTACAAACGAGCATACCCATCTTGAATTAGACCCTTCAGTTATTCTTGGATTTTCCGCATCTTTCATTCCATATCCAGAATTTAATAGAGGGGATAGAGTAAATTATGGAGCAAAGATGATAGGCCAATCTATAGGCCTATTTGCTTCGAATTACTTAATGAGAACTGATACAAAATCAAACGTTTTAATTTATCCTCAAGTACCTCTTGTACAAACTTACTTCCATCGTATAATGAATTATGAGAAGCATCCTTCTGGATCGAACGTAATAGTTGCTATTGCATGTTTTGACGGATACAATACAGAAGACGCTATAGTAATAAACGCAAGCTCAATCCAAAGAGGTCTTTTCTGGAGTTATATGTTTAGGACTTATGAAGCTGAGCAAAAGAGGTACATGGGCGGGCAAGAAGACATAATAGGAATTCCTAAACCTGGAATAAGAGGATATGCTGGTGAGGATGCTTACAAGCACTTGCCGGAAGATGGAATAGTTAATCCAGAAACAGGGGTAAATTCTGATGAAGTTTTGATAGGAAGGGTTTCACCACTAAGATTTCTTGGAACAATGGACCAATTCATAACAGGAATAGAAAATATAAGGGAAACTTCTGTAAGATTAAGGCATGGAGATAAAGGAATTGTTGATAGAGTATTTTTAACAGAAAGCATAGATGGAACTAAAATAGTTAAAGTTGTTGTTAGAGATTTGAAAATACCTGAAATAGGAGATAAATTTGCGAGCAGGCATGGGCAGAAAGGAGTTATAGGCCTAATAGTTCCACAGGAAGATATGCCGTTTACAGAGGATGGAATAGTTCCTGACATAGTCTTTAATCCACATAGCATACCATCAAGGATGACTATGGGTCAGCTGCTTGAAATACTTACAGGAAAGCTAGCTGCAATTAAAGGTGAAATTTTACATTCTCCTCCATTCAGCCCATTGAGAGAAGATGAAGTAAGAAGCCTTCTTGAGAAGTATGGTTTTAGGAATGATGGAAAAGAAATAATGTACGATGGAAGAACTGGTAAAAAGTTTGAAGCAGAAATTTTCATAGGAAGCTGCTTTTATCAAAAGCTAGATCATCTTGTATCTAATAAAATACATGCAAGGTCAAGAGGTCCTGTTACTCTCCTAACAAAGCAACCAACTGAGGGAAGAAGTAAGGAAGGTGGTTTGAGATTGGGAGAAATGGAGAAAGATTGCTTAATCGCTCATGGATGTGCCCTCGCTTTGAAGGAAAGATTCGATTCTGATAAAACTTCTGTTCCCATATGCACAAATTGCGGGTTGGTTGCAATAGATGATAAGGTTAAAAACAAAAAGTATTGCCCAGTATGCGGGGATTCAAAAATAGTTGATGTTGAGATGAGCTACGCGTTTAAGCTCATGCTCGACGAGCTTAAATGTATGCTAATATATCCTAAAATTTGCGTGGGTGAGAAATGATGTTGGTAGAGAAGATAGAATTCAGCTTGTTGAACCCTGAATTGATAAGAAAAATGGCAGTTGCAAAAATAACAAAAACAGAGCTTTATGATGAGGAAGGATATCCTATAGAAGGAGGGTTGATGGATCCTAGGCTTGGAGTTGTCGACCCAGGAGTAAGGTGTAGAACTTGTGGAGGAGGGATAGGAGAATGCCAAGGCCATTTTGGAGTTTTGGAGCTGGTTAGGCCTGTAATTCATGTTCATTATGCAAAATTTATATTCGCTTTACTCAAATGCACTTGCAGAAAGTGTGGAAGGGTTTTAATAAGCGATGAGGAAATAAAAGAGCTAAAGGAGAAAAAAGCAAAGGTAAAGGATATAGTGAAACTTATAAAGAAAAAATGTCCACATTGTAAAACAGAGCAAAAAAAGCTCAGGTTCATCAAACCTTATACTTTCTTTGAGGATGGAAAGTCATTGAATCCTATAGAGATAAGGGAAAGGTTGGAAAGGATAACGGATGAAGATTTGGAATTCTTAGGATTTAAGGGGATGAGGCCTGAATGGACTGTTATATATTTATTACCAATCCCTCCCGTAACGGTTAGGCCTTCAATTACGCTAGAAACCGGAGAAAGAAGCGAAGATGATTTGACTCACAAGCTTGTCGATATAGTTAGGATAAATGAGAGGTTGAAGGAAAACATAGATTTAGGTGCTCCAGATTTCATAATAGAAGATTTATGGGAACTTTTGCAATACCATATATCAACATACTTCGACAACGAAATTTCTGGCGTCCCACCTGCAAGACATCGCTCCGGCAGAATACTCAAAACACTTTCTCAAAGGTTGAAGACAAAGGAAGGAAGGTTCAGAGGAAACTTGGCAGGAAAGAGAGTTAACTTTTCAGCAAGGACTGTAATAAGTCCAGATCCGTTTTTAGATATAGATGAAGTTGGGGTCCCCGAAGTTATTGCAAGAGAGCTTACAATTCCTGTAAGAGTTAATGAAAAGAATATTGAGGAAATGAGAAGGCTTGTTTTAAATGGACCAAACGTATGGCCTGGAGCAAACTATATAATAAGGCCTGATGGAAGAAGGAAGAAAATATTGGAAGAAAATAAGGAAGAACTTGCAAAAGAGCTTGCTCCAAATTATATAGTTGAAAGACATTTGCAAAATGGGGATATAGCTCTTTTCAATAGGCAGCCAAGCTTGCATAGAATGAGCATAATGGCCCATAGAGTAAGAGTTATGCCGTTCAAAACTTTTAGGCTCAACCTATGCGTTTGTCCTCCCTACAATGCTGATTTTGACGGTGATGAAATGAATTTACACATACCTCAAACAGAAGAAGCACAAGTTGAAGCAAGGGAATTGATGACAGTTCCGAAGCATATGAGAAGTCCTAGGTTTTCAGGCCCGATAATAGGTGCATGGAGAGATTTAGTTTCAGGCCTTTACTTACTTACAACATTTAAAAGAAAGCTTAAAAGAGAAGAATTCGTTCAGCTTATAAGGTCAGTAAGTGATGAGATAGAGATTCCTGAAAAGGATAGTATGAGCGGGAAAGAGTTATTCAGCCTTTTCCTACCAAAAGATTTCTCCATACAATACAAATCTAAATCCGGAGAAACTGTTATAATAGAGAATGGAAAATTAATTCAAGGCCCGATAGATGCAGCTGGAGTAGGAGCTGAAAATGGTAAGATAATAGATAAAATTGAGAAAGAATATGGCCCAGAATTTGCTAAAAAATTCCTCTTCAACATTTCTAAACTTTCGATAAATTTCTTGATGATGGTTGGTTTTTCCTTGAGCATTTCTGACCAAGATTTACCGGAAGAAGCAAAGAAAGAAATAGAAAAGGTTATTAAGAAGGCAACTGATGATGTGAATGAGATGATAGAGGAATATGAAAAAGGGAGGCTTGAAGTCCTAGTTGGGAGAACTCCAAAGGAGAGTTTAGAAAATCTGATTAAAAGAAGGCTTAACAGATGCTTGAATGAAGTTGGAGATATTGTTGCAAGGTATGTAGAAGAAAATTCTGCCTTAATAATGGCAAAAAGCGGTGCAAGGGGAAGTTTGGTTAACTTCGTTCAAAACTCTGGTTTAATAGGACAGGAGACTGTACTTGGAGAAAGGGTTGAAAAAGGATATTATGAAAGAACATTTCCTCACTTCAAGCAAGGAGACATGAGCTTGGAAGCAAAGGGATTTGTTGGAAGAAGTTTTAAGGACGGTTTAACACCATTCCAATTCTTCTTTGATGCTATGAACTCAAGGGAGTCTTTGATGGATAAAAGCTTGAAAACAAGGCATTCTGGATACATGGAAAGAAGATTGGTAGGGGCTCTGCAGGATTTGAAGGTTGAATACGATGGTACTGTGAGAGATAGTGCAGGTAGGATAATACAATTCGTTCCTGGGGAAGATGGATTAGACCCTTCCAAGATAGAGGTTGGTGGTATAAATGTCAGGAGAATCGCAGAAAGATTATTTAGATGAAATAAATTTGCCCGAAAGCATAAGGAAGAAAATAGAGGAAGTGAGCAGAGAGATGAAGCTTAAAAAAGAGGAAGTAAAAAAATTGGAAACGGAGGTTAAAAAAGCTTATTTGGCTTGTGGGTTTGAGCCCGGTGAAGCAATAGGAATATTGGCTGCTCAGAGCATTTCTGAGCCTGCGACTCAAATGACTATGCGTACTTACCATTTTGCGGGTTCGGCCGGAATAAAAATAACCTATGGTTTACCAAGGCTTATAGAAATTTTTGATGCAAAGAAGCAATTGGAAACTCCTTCTATGACATTATACTTGAAAAGAGAGTTTAATAACATGGAAACTGCCAAGAAGGTTGCAGAATGTATAGTGGAAGAAAATGTTGAGGATCTGATAAAAGAGATTTCAATAAATTTGAGTGAAAGAACTATTGAAATGGAACCGATGGATTTAAGACAGTTATCAAAGATAGCTAGAGCTATAAAAGAAGATATTAAAGACGTTAAAGTTAGAGTAAAGAAGAATTTTATAGTTGTTGAGCCTAAAGAGAAAATGGATTTCAAGGAACTTCAAAAATTAAAAACTAAAATTATGCAGGTTCACGTTAGTGGTATAAAAGGAATAGAGAATGCTATAGTTAGAAGAGAGGGAGAAGAATGGATAATCACTACTATAGGTTCAAACTTGAGAGAAGTATTTAACATTAAAGAAATAGATTGTAGTAGAAGCATTACTAACGACATTCATGAAGTTGCAAAGGTTCTTGGAATAGAAGCTGCAAGGAATTTGATAATAGAGGAGGCTTTAAAAACTATGCAAGACCAAGGACTTGAAGTTGATATAAGGCATGTGATGCTTGTGGCAGACATAATGACTTCAACGGGTGAAGTAAAGCCGATAGGAAGATATGGTGTTGCTGGTTCTAAAACATCCATACTTGCAAGAGCAGCTTTCGAAGAAACTATAAAGCATTTGGTAAGAGCTTCTCTTAAGAACGAAGCTGATGAATTCCTAGGAATTTTTGAGAACGTAATGGTGGGGCAGGTAGTTCCATGCGGTACAGGAATGTTCGAAGTTATAGCGAAATTCGAAGAATCTTCTTCTTAAATTTTTTAAATTTAATTTTTAAGTGATATTTTATGGATTTAGTAAAGGAAATTCAAACAGCCTTGAAAGAGAATAAAGTAATAATAGGATTTAGAGAATCCGTAGATTTTATTAAAATGAATAAACCTAAAATGATAGTTATAGCAAAAAATATTCCAAAAGTGATGAGAGAAGAAATAGAGCATAACGCAAAAATTTTTGGCATAGAAGTTAAAGTATTTGAGGGAAGTAGTAAAGAACTTGGGATAATTTGCGGGAAACCATTTCCAATTTCAACTCTAGTAATAAAAGGATAACTATGGCCATAACGTTTGATACAGAAACGATAAGAACGATAACTCTTTTTGAAAACTTGACTAATGCTACTGTTAAAGATTGTTTAATGGATAAAGAGGCTAATACAGTTTACTTCATAATAGAAGAGGGAAAGATGGGAATGGCTATAGGAAAGAATGGCTCAACTATAAGAAATGCGGAAAGGATAATTGGAAAGCATATAAAAGTATTTGAGTTTTCAAAAAATTTGGAAATTTTCGTTAAAAATTTGATTCAAAAGACGGAGGAAATAAGAATAAGGAGAGAAGAGAGCAAACTTATAGTTGAAGTGAGGGTTGAAAAAAAGTATAAGCCGATGGTAATAGGAAGGGATGGTAAAAAACTTAAAATATTTAAAGAAATATTACAAAGGAATCATAACGTCGATGATTTAATAATAAGGTGAATTTATGGCAGGAGAGTTTTCAGCAAGAAAGTTGAAACAAAGAAGAAAAAAGTTTAGATGGAAGAAGGTTGATTACAAGAGAAGGGTTCTTCAACTTTGGAAGAAGGATCCGTTGGAAGGGGCTCCTCAAGCGAGAGGTATTGTTATAGATAAGAGATTTGTGGAGCAGAGAAAACCTGCTTCCGGTTTGATAAAGGCTGTAAGAGTTCAATTGCTTAAGAATAACGTTCAGGTTACTGCTCATGTTCCCGGAGAGGGAGCTATAGACATAATAAACGAGCATGATGAAGTGATAATAGAAAGTATAGGAGGAGCACAAGGCGGGCCAAAAGGGAGCATGTGGGGAATTAAATATAAAGTCGTTAAAGTTAATGGAGTTGCCTTAAGCGAAATTTTAGCGGGTAAAAAGCAAAAACCAACGAGGTAAATAAATATGAAAATTTTTGGAAAATGGGACGTTGAGGGGATAGAAGTTAAAGATCCTGGATTAGCTAGGTATATAAATTTAGAGCCAAGGCTTTTTCCCCGCTCCGGTGGAAAATATGCAAAACAGCAGTTTTACAAGTCGAAAATGAATATAGTTGAAAGATTAATGAATAAGCTAATGGTTCCTGGTCATAGAGGAAAAAAGCATGTTATAAGTTCTGGAAGATGCGTGGGTAAAACTTCGATTCAATATAAAATCGTTAAGAAGGCTTTTGAGAAAATTGAAGAAATAACTAAGAAAAATCCCATAGAAGTTCTAGTAAGGGCAATAGAGAATGCTGCTTTGAGGGAGGAAATAACATCTTATCAGCTAGGAGGAATAATTGTAAGAAGAGCGGTAGTAACTAGCCCGCAAAGAAGGGTTGATTTGGCCTTAAGAAACATAGTTCAAGCAGCATACAGAAAATCTTTTGGAAAAAAGGAAACTATAGTTGATGCTCTTGTTGAGGAGATAATTGCTGCTTATAATAATGATGCTTCTAAAAGCGAAGCAATAAGAGAAAAGGAAAGAATAGAAAGGGAAGCTGAGGGAGCTAGATAA
>CAZPVR010000005.1:0-8217 GCA_964590365.1 uncultured archaeon | reverse complement strand
AGATTTTCTTTAAAAAGCTGAAATTAAGCAAAGAATCAAAAATAAATACGCTAACTACAAAATTAAAGAATATAAAAATTTAAAAGGAGGTGAAGAGTTGCCAAAAAAGGAGATGATAGAGAGAATTAAAGAATGTATGCAGCATCCAGAGAGAATAAGAAATATTGCAACAGCAAGCCATGTTCACCATGGAAAAACAACACTTACCGACAACCTCATGGCTGGTGCAGGCATGCTTGCAGAAGAGATGGCAGGAAAGATCATGTATACATGGTTTGACGAAAGGCTTTAAAAGCCCGTTAACAAGAAAGGAGAAGACAATTAACAATTTATGGAGCAAATGTTTCAATGGTTCATGAGTTTGAAGGGAAAGATTACATAATCAACCTTGTTGACACCCCTGGCCATGTTGATAGGCTTTTGCCCAACAATTTGGCGGGGACGTAATTTAAAAACGTCAAACCCGCGCGATGAGAGCAGTAGACGGAGCAATAGTGCTAGTTGATGCAGTCGAAGGCATAATGCCACAGACAGAAACAGTTTTCCGCCAGGCTTTGAAAGAATACGTTAAGCCTGTTTTGTTCATAAATAAAACTGATAGATTAATAAAAGAATTAAAATTGCCTCCTGAAGAAATGCAGAAGAGGTTTGAAGAAATTATTAGAGATGTGAACATTTTAATCCAAAAGTATGCTCCTCCCGAGTTTAAAGATAAATGGTTTGTTAGCGTAGCTGACGGAAGCGTTGCTTTTGGTTCTGCTTATAGAAGATGGGCAATTTCCATTCCTTACATGAAAAAAACTGGAATAACTTTTAAAGAAATAATCGATTTAACCCTTCAAGGGAAAGAAGATGAATTGGCAAAAAAAGCTCCTTTGCATCAAGTAGTTCTTGATATGATTATAAGACACTTACCAAGTCCTCTAGAAGCTCAAAAATATAGGATACCCAAGATTTGGAAAGGTGATTTGGAATCTGAAATTGGAAAGCAAATGTTGAATTGCGATTCAAACGGAAGGCTTGCCGCAATAGTTACGAAAGTTGTTCCAGATCCGCATGTAGGTTTTGTTGCTACTGCAAGAATTTTCTCCGGTAAAGTTTTTAAAGGTAAAGAGGTTTACCTAATTGGTTGTAAGAAAAAAGAGAAAATTCAGCAAGTAGCTGTTTATAAAGGAATAATTAGGATCCCTGTGGAGGAAGTGAGTGCAGGTAATATTGCTGCAATAGTTGGAATTCCAGAGGCATTTACGGGAGAAACAGTTTGTGATGCAGATTTCATAATTCCGCCTTTCGAAGAAATAAAGCATTTGTTCGAGCCTGTCGTTACAAAATCTATAGAGCCAAAGAATCCTATGGAGTTGCCAAAGCTAGTTGAAGCTCTTAAAAAGATAAGTAAAGAGGATGCTGTCCTTCAAGTAAAAATAAATCAGGAAACTGGAGAATATCTTGTTTCAGGTTTAGGAGAGTTGCATCTAGAAGCTAAAGTTGAAAACAAGCTTAAAGAACTTGGAATAGACGTTGTAATGAGCAAGCCAATAGTTGTTTACAGAGAAACGGTTTTTGAGAAATCTCCTGTAGTAGAAGGAAAAAGCCCAAATAAGCATAACAAGCTTTACATCATGGTGGAGCCGCTTGAGGAAGAAGTTTATAAAGCTATGGTTGAAGGAGAAATTCCAAGCTCGGTTATTGTAAGGGGTAAGGATTTGGAGCTTTTTAAAAAATTATCTAAGTATGGCATTCCTTACGATGAAGCAAAGAATGTTGCTGTAATTCACAACAAAAGTATTTTTATAGATTTAACGAAAGGTGTTCAGTTCATGAATGAAGTTATAGAAATGGTAAGGGATGCTTTTATGGAAGTTATGGAAGATGGGCCATTGGCAAGAGAACCATGCATGAAAGTTAAAGTTAAGCTTGTAGACGCAGAATTGCATGAAGACCCTGTTCATAGGGGTCCAGGCCAAATAATGCCTGCAGTTAGGTATGCAATAAGGCAAGCAATGTTAAAGGCTAATGCAACCCTTCTAGAACCAAAGCAGGTAATAAGGATAGATGTTCCAACAGAGCTAATGGGTGAAGTTATAAGAGAGGTTGAAAACAGGAGAGGCCAGATTCTTGATATTAAGGAGGAAAGGGGGGTAAGCGTTATTACCGCAAAGATTCCTGTAGCAAACATATTCGGCTTCGATACTTCTTTAAAGTCAGCAACTTCTGGAAGAGGGTTTTATAGCCTAATAGAGACTGTTTTTGAAAAGATTCCTGAAGAACTTAAAGAGGAAACTATAAGAAGCATAAGGAAGAGAAAGGGATTGCCAGAAGAAGTTCCAAAGCCAGAGGTTTAACAATCTTTTTATTTACTTCTTATCAAATATTAATAAGTGAAAGAATGGTTAGGGAGGAAGAGGAATACGAGTTAGTGCCACTTTCTCCAATAAGAAGGCTTGAGAGAAGACTTGAAAAGCTTGAATCTTCTGTAGGAATAGATGCAAAGGAGTTTTTAAGGGAAGTAGTTGACTTAGTTAGGATGAACCAACAACTTGTTGATGAATTAGCAAAAGCAAACGATGCATTAAGGATAGAGATTTCAAAACTTCCTGGAAGATTGGAAGAATTAATTTCAAATTTAAATGAGCTACTCTCATACATAAAGGCTTCAGCTTCCGAAGCAACAATTCCGGCCGAAGCCTTTAAGCCTTTAATAGAAAAATTAGACCAGCTCATAGAAGGGAATAAAAAGCTCATAGAAAGTAATAGTGAAGTTGTTGCTGCATTGGAGGAAATAAAAGAAAAATTCAAAAAACCAGCTTTACCCCCTCCTCCACCAAAGCTTATTCCTCCAAAACCTTTACCCATACCAAAGCCATTGGAGAAGAAGCCAGTTGAAGTATGATAATGATGAGGAAATCTCAAGTTGATATAGTTTCAGCTGTAATAATAGTTATAATCTCATTAACCCTTTTCTCAGTTGCCTATTTGTGGGGATGGCCCCTAATCCAAAAAAGGCAGGATTCTGCTCTTGTGGAAAGGGCATTTAAATATTTTGACCCAAACAATCCAAATTCGTTAGCAAAAAGGATAGAATATGTTGCAAATTTTGGTGGTGAGCAAACATTTTTCATAGATTTAGACGGAGTATGGATTTTAAATGAATATGATAAAGAATCTCCAGAAAACAATTCAATAACTTTTACCTTTTCATCCAAAGTTTCTCAAATCGCTCCAAACTTCGGTTGGATCCCATTTTCTCCCAATACACAAGAAATAGGTAAAATAGGATTAGACGAACCTTCTGTAGTTTTTGGAAGGGCAGATTCTAAAGGAGGGAGATACAACATAACCTTTAAAGTTTGGTTTAGGGAGCTAGAAAATATAGATGGAAGCAAAGGATATAAAATAAACTTAGTTAAAGATCCGAGCGGAAAACTAGTCTCAACTTCAAAATACTTAAAGATTTCAAGGGGTAACATAATCACTCAGCAAAGCGATGAAAAAACTTTAACTATTACAGAAATCAAAATTTTACTTGTATGAAAGCTGTTTCTCTTATTTTTCAATTCATCCTTTTCTTCCTTATAGGCTTCTCAATTTTTCTCTTAATCAGTTTTTTATTTAGCAGCCAGTACGGCCTTGTTAGGGAAGATATAATAGAAAGAAGGGTAAAAAACGTTGCAACGTATTTTTCCTCCCAAATTATTTCTCTTTACGTTTCTTGCATAGAATGCGATTACGCAACCTTAACAATTCAACCTGAGGATATAGAGTATCCTTATAAGATTTATTTACATGATGATAACTTAACAATATCTGTTTTGAATTTAAACAAAAATTATTCTGTAAAGCTGAACAATTTTAATTCAAGCATAAGGTTTGAGGGCGAAGCCATTTCTGGAAAGCCAGTAGTTTTAACTTTAGATAAAACTAAAAATTATTTAAGGGTGGAGAATGGTTAATTTAGGCAATCTTGTAAGAAAGGCGAAGGAAGGATATAAAATTTTAAAAATTAAAGAAGCAGAAGAAAAGCAAGCACCAATTTTGCAAACTAGCATTCAATTTCCTTCTGAATTAAAAGCTGTTTTGGAGGAAAAGGAGGAAGAATTCAAGTTCGAAGGTCTTGAGATACCAAGGTTTGAATTAAAGAAAGTAAAGCCTGGAGGAATAAGTAAAGCTGAAGAGGAGAAAATAGAGCTTACTTACAATTTAATTCCAAAAAAACCTAGGAAAGGGGAAAAGGTTTTTTGCTACGCAAAAATATTTTGGGATCCTAAGCTAGATAGATACGTTTACCATGTAATAGAACCAAAACTTTCTCCTGAATTGGAAAATATATTTAAGAGAATTAAGGAGCTTTTGGAGCAAAAGCTAGAGATAGACTTCCTAAGGGTTAAAAGAGCTGAAGCAATAGAATATTTAAAGAAGAGCGTCGACGAGCTCTTAGACTTCTTTGGATTTAAGGTTTCTGATGATGAAAGACAAGTGCTTTATTATTACATTCAAAGGGATTTTGCCGGCTTGGGTAAAATAGAGCCTTTAATGGTTGATGATGAAATAGAAGACATTAGTTGCGACGGATTAAACATTCCTATATACGTTTTCCATAGGCATCCAAAACTCGGTTCTTTACAAACTAATATAATTTTTACAGATCCGAATGAACTAGATTCTTTCATAATAAGGCTTGCTCAGCTGTGTGGAAAATCAGTTTCCGTTGCCAATCCATTAACAGGAGGAACTTTGCCAGATGGCTCAAGATTACAAGCAATGCTAGCTACAGACATAGCAAGAAGGGGGAGCAATTTTACTATACGTAAATTTACGCACGAACCTTTAACCCCTGTTCATTTATTGAATTATGGAACAGTTGATGTAAAAGTTTTAGCATATTTGTGGTTTGTTGTTGATATGGGAAGAAGTATATTGGTGTCAGGAGGTACAGCTTCCGGAAAAACAACTCTTTTAAACGTTCTCTCACTTTTCATTAGGCCTGAGAGAAGAATAGTTTCGATAGAAGAGACTGCAGAGCTTAAATTGCCCCACCCCCACTGGGTCCCTTCTGTTGCAAGAACCCCAATGGTAGTTGAAGAAGGTAAAAGAATAGGAGAAGTCGACTTATTCGATTTGCTAAGGGAAAGCTTGAGACAAAGGCCGGATCATTTGATAGTAGGAGAAGTTAGAGGTAAGGAAGCTTACGTTTTATTCCAACAGATGGCAACAGGCCATCCTTCGCTTTCAACTGTCCATGCAGAAAACTGGGAGAAGTTGATGGATAGGCTTACTTCTCCCCCAATAGCTCTACCTCTTGCCCTTTTAGGAAGTTTGGATATAGTTGTTTTTATGATGAGGGGGTTATATAAGGATAAGCATGTAAGAAGAGTTACTGAAGTTGTTGAGATAGTGGGTTTGCATCCGAAGAAAAAAACTCCTGTAACAAATACAGTATTTAGATGGAATTCCATTAGCGATAAGTTTGATGTTGTGAATAAAAGCTATGCGCTCAAAAAAATTTCTGAAACATCTGGTTTAACTGAAGAAAAAATTAAGGAAGAACTTCAAAGAAGAATGCTCGTTCTAAACTGGATGCAAGAAAAAAATTTAACGGATTATAGGGATGTTTACTACGTAATCACATCTTACTACAATTATCCTGAAAGAGTAATTTCTACTATTCTAGAGGGAGGCTGATGGGAAGTATAGAAAAAATTTCTATGAGAATTTTTCACGATGTTGCTTTGTTCTTGGAACCAGTTTTTCCTGAGCTTAAGGATGATTTAAAAATGGCAAGGATGAGAATTTCTGCAAGGGAATATATAGCTAGATCGATTTTCATAGCTTTCATAGTTTTTCTAGCAGAAGTTCCTTTAATATCCTTAATCTTCGGAATACTCTTTGGCACATTCCTCTTTAGCTTCATTTTTTCTTTTACAATCTCAATTTTTCTTTCAGCTTCGTTTTTCTTCCTTTCTTTAAATTATCCTAAGATGATAGCAAAAGAAAGAGCAAAAAAAATAGAAAAGGAATTGCCCTTTGCAACTCTTTTTCTTTCAACGATAGCAGGATCAAAGCTTCCTTTACACAGAATTCTGGCCATATTTACTGAATTTGGAGAGTATAAAGAGATAAATAAAGAAATTTTAGACATACTAAAAGGAGTAGAGGCATTTGGGCTTGATATAAATACCTCTTTAGAAAGAGCAATAGAAAGGGCGCCTTCTAAATCCTTCAAAGATTTGCTCTGGGGCCTTCTTTCAATCAATAAAACTGGAGGGGAAATGGATGTTTTCTTAAGAGAAAAGGCAAAAAGCTTTATGGAAGAGTATAGAAGGAAGCTTTACGAATATTCTAGACAATTAATGTTCATAATAGAAATTTACCTAACTTCCATAGTTTTGGGAGCAGTTTTCTTTACGATACTAACTGCAATAATGGGAGGAATGGCAGGAGGAGCAGGTTTAATAATAACTCAATTTTTGCTAATTGTAATTTTCATCCCTCTTATAACATTTGGTTTAATCTTTGTCATTAGATCTATGAATCCTGGGGGAGAATGATGGAAGTCAAATTTGAAAAAAAGGGTGGAATGAAAAAGGAAGTTAAGGCTTTAATAATTTCATTATCAATTTCAGGGGTCTTAATTTTAATAGGAATGCTAAGCAGGGATTTAGGTGTTATAGGAAATTCTATAATACTTTCTACTCTAGTAATAATCGGGCCCCAAATTTTTTTGAGGCATGAAAAGCATAAGAAAATAAAAGAAATGGAAATTAGGTTCCCTGTTTTTTTGCGTGATGTAGTAGAGACTATAAGGTCTGGAATGCCATTTCACCAATCCATAATTTTAAACAGTAACATAGATTACGGAACACTCTCGTTCCATGTTAAAAAAATGGCATATCAGCTTTCATGGGCTATACCTTTAGATAAAGTTTTGGACTATTTTTCGCAAAGAGTGAGTCAAAGCAAAAAGCTTTCCTCCAGCTTAAGAACTATAAGGGAATCGTTTAAATCAGGGGGCGATGTCATCTCAACTTTAGAATCTGTTGTGGATAGCATGACGATGGTGGAAGAGGCTGAAAAGGAGAGGAAAAGCTTATTGAATCAATACGTAGTTCTTATGTATGCCATTTCTTTTATGTTTATAGGAATAGTTATAGCAATAAACAGACTTATGATTCCAATCTTTCAGGTAGCTTCCGAAGGTATGGGAGAAGTTTCTTTCGGCGGAATAGGGGGAATAGGAGGAATGACCTTTGGTTTAAAAAACCCTTGCTCCCAAGCAGTTGGATTAAGCTCTACAATTTGCCAAGTTTTTAATTTGATTTCAAACGCTTTTGGAATTGGCGATGTTACAGAAGAGAAGAATATAGGAGCTTATTACGTTTCTCTATTTTTCTTGATGAGCGTCATAGTTTCTTTTTGCTCAGGTCTTGTTGCAGGACAAATAAGCGAAAATTCTGTAATAGCAGGAATAAAGCACAGCGTGATAATGGTTTGTTGCGTAGTGGGAGCTTTTTACATATTGGTTTATTTAAAACTGCTTGGAGTTTAAATTTTAAGAATTTAAATTATTATTGTGAAAGCTCAGTTAAGCTGGGAATTCATAGCAACAGTTTTTCTCTTTATAATTTCCTCAATCTACTTCTTATTCACAATTTTTGGAATCTCTCCTTTCATAAGCAGGGAAATTGAAGCTGAAGCAAAAAGAGCAAAAGCATTCAAGATTTCAGAAATTTTAATTAACGATCCTGGAGAACCACAAAACTGGGAAGAGGAATACTTTGGCCCTTCACTCAAAACTTACAGAATTCAAATAAATTTTTCAGGTTATGAAATTCCAGTGCCGAACTTTTCACTCTTAATATTTTTAAATACTTCTAAGCTAATTTCAGAAGGAAAGTTGGATGAGAATTGTAATGGCATAAGGTTTGTAGATACTTACTTTAATCCAATTCCTTATTACTTGGAAAGTGGTTGTAATTCTGAGAATACGAAATTGTGGGCGAAGGTAAACTTACTTCCAAATCAAAATGGAACTGTATACATGTATTATTTCACTTCTTCTAATTCTTTAAGCAACCCAAGGGACGTTTTTGATCTATTTGACGATTTTTCAGATTCACATTACTCAAACGAAAGGTGGTATTTTGAAAATAGGTAAAATAATTTTGCTGTCGTTTCTAGCATTGATAACATTCTTTTCAAGTATAAGTGTATCTAAAAGTA
>CAZPVR010000004.1:0-22690 GCA_964590365.1 uncultured archaeon | reverse complement strand
TTAAATATGCTGCTGAATATAATCTACATTTTCTCCAGAATTTCCATCCCTATTATTTTGAGACAATTCTCTAAAACTATTCTAGTCGCTTCTACCAAGCTTAGCCTAAAATCCCTCTTTTCCGATTTGAGCACTTGACATTTTTCATAAAACTTATCAAAAGCTGTGGATAAATCAAAAGCATAGTTGCATATTCTATGAATCCTTAAATCTTGCACAACGCTAGCGCATAAAGAAGGAAATTTAGCCAAGAGTTTTAAAACTGCCTTTTCTTCATCCTCCAAATTTCTTGGCTTCAAATCTTTTTTCAATTCGCCCGCTTTCCTAATTATTCCTTTGCACCTTACTAAAGCATATTGCAAGTAAGGACCTGTATCACCTTGAAAACTAAGCATCTTATCCCAATCGAAGACAATTTGCTTTTCAGGCTCTACTTTTAGTATAGCATACTTTAACGCGCTTATTCCTATTTTTTCAGCAATTTCAAGTTTTTCCCCTTCCTCCATTCCAGGATTCCTTTTTTCAACTTCCTTGTAGGCCATGCTAACCAATTTTTCAATAACCTCATCCAAAACTATTGCCCTCCCTTCCCTCGAGGACATTTTTCCTTCCGGAATTCTTACAAGCTCGTAAGAATAATGATAACAGTTTTTGGCAAAATCGTAACCAAGAACTTCTAAGATTTTGAAAAGTTGTTTAAAATACAAGTTTTGCTCCGAAGAAACAACCCAGATTGCTCTGTCTAGTTTAAATTTTTTAAATTTGTAAACTGTTGCCCCTAAATCGCTTGTAATGTATAAACCCGTTCCATCCGACCTTAAAATTACAGTATCGGGCAAGTTGTATTTCTCTAACTTTGCAACTATTGCATTTTTCGCTTTGAAAGCAACGCCTTTCTTCAAAGCCTCCTCAACAATCTTCTTTCCCAATTCTCTAAAATCGCTCTCGTAAAGAAAAACATCGAATTTAACTTTTATTCTTTCATAAGTCTGCTTAAAGCCATCGACGCAGTATTCAACAAGCCTCTTCCAAATTCTAACTATTTCCTCGTTCTTCTCCACCTCAAACTTTCTCAGTATCTCTCTTGCTTTTTCTTCTAAACTGGCATCCTTTTTTTCTTCCTCATGAAACTTAATATAATATTCCCAAAGCCAAACATCCGGCTTCCCTTCCGGCTTTTTTCCCTCACCCCAAAGTAAGTAAGCAGTAACGAGCTTAGCAACCTGCAATCCTAAGTCGTTTATGTAATTTGCCCTTATGACTTTAAAATTGAGGAAATCGAGCAAATTTGAAATAGCATCGCCTAAGAAAGTTGTCCTTGCATGGCCTATGTGCATAGGATGCACAGGATTTGGTTGGGAAAATTCAACCATAACCCTTTTTCCTTCCCCAAAATTAGAGCTTCCGTATTTCTCCTTTTTCTCAAAAATTTCCTTCAAAATTTTCTCTCCAGCTTTTTCCCAATCGAAGAAAAAATTTATATAACCAGATTTTGCCTCGACTTTCTTTATAAGGCCTCTTTTTGGTATTCTTATTTTCTTCACTATTTCTTCTGCAATCTCTGCCGGATTCCTTTTTTCACTTTTTGCAAGCTCGAAGCATATAGTACAAGCTAAATCTCCCAGCTCAGGACTTGGAGGTTCCTCTATGTAATTCTTAACATCCATTCCTAGCTTTTTAAAAACCTTTTCAACCTCTTTCTCGAACATACTCCTAAATAAATTAAGAAATCTTTTTATTTTTGCCTTTTCCTTAAAAAAGTTATGGAAAAGGTTAAGGATTTTAGCATTAAAGGAAAAATTTCAGTTAACGAATTAGTTAAGCAAATGGGGAAAAGTGGGGGCTTTACATCAAAAATTTTGGCTGATTGTGTTGATTTGCTGGAAGGGATGATAAAGGATAAAAAATGCTTTAGGATTTTATCATTCCCTGCCTGCATAATCGCAACGGGAACGAGAGGGATAATAAGGGATTTTGTAAAAGAAAAATGGTTTGATGCTTTAATAACAACTTGCGGGACGTTGGACCATGATTTGGCGAGAAGCTTTAGAAATTATTACCATGGAAGCTTTGACGTTAGCGATGCCGAATTACATAAAAGAAACATTCATAGAATAGGGAACGTCTTTGTTCCGAAAAGCTCGTACGGCTTAATAATAGAAGAAAAGATGAAAGAAATATTGGGAGAAATTTATAAGGAAAAAAAGGAATTTTCGAGCTATGAAATTGCATGGGAAATAGGAAAAAGGCTTAAAGAAGATTCAATTCTTTATTGGTGTTATAAAAATAGAATTCCTGTGTTTATACCAGGAATTACTGACGGTGCAGTAGGTTATCAAATATGGCTCTTTTCTCAAGACAAGGAGTTTAAGGTAAACGTTTTGGAAGATGAAAAGTATTTGAGCGATTTAATCTGGAATTCTGAAAAGTTGGGCGCTTTAATAATTGGAGGAGGTATTTCAAAACATCACACCATTTGGCACGCCCAATTTAAAGGAGGTTTAGATTATGCAGTTTACATTACAACAGCTGTTGAATGGGATGGCAGCCTATCAGGAGCAAGAACGAGAGAAGCTATTTCCTGGGGAAAAATTAAAGAAAGGGCGAACCATTTAAATTTGGATGCTGATGCAACTTTAGCCTTGCCTATAATCTTTTCTGCTTTAAAAGAAAGGTTAAAGTAAATTCAAATTCTTTAAAGCAGCTAATATCCTTTCAACAATTTTTTCTGGAGGAATATCAGCTTTATTACATCTTATATTGGCAAAAGGTTTTTTGTTCTTATAATAATCTATCACAGGTTTTGATTGCTTTTTGTAAACTCTAAGCCTTTCCTTTATAACTTCAGGCTTATCATCTTCTCTTTCAACAAGTTTGCTCCCGCAATTATCGCATATTTCATCATTCTTCGGCTTAAGGAAAGTTTTATGATAAATAGCTTTGCAATTTGGACAAATAAGCCTTCCTGCCAGCCTTAAAATTATTACGCTTTGTGGAACTACTAGGTTAATAATTGCATCTGGGGGGAACATTTTTTCCAGGGCTTCTGCCTGCGGAACTGTTCTAGGATAACCATCCAAAATAAAACCATTTTTACAATCGGGTTGAGAAAGTCTTTCTTTAACTATCTCTATAACTATTTCATCTGGAACAAGCTCCCCTTTGCCCAAATACTCACTAACCTTTTTACCCAATTCGCTGTTTGATTTCGAAATTTCTCTTAAAATATCGCCAGTATTTATTTTCGGAATTCCCAATTGCTTTTCCAAAATCGAAGCATAAGTTCCTTTCCCTGAGCCTGGAGGGCCAAAAATTATTAGTCTCATAAAAATTAATTTTTATTTTAACATTTTTAAATTATGCCGGGGTAGTTTAGTGGTTAGAACGCCGCGCTCATAGCAGTATGAGCTTTGAGTTGATGATAAGAAACGCGGAGGTCGAGGGTTCGAATCCCTCCCCCGGCATGCTTAAAAAATGAAAATTTTTGCAATCGTATAAAAAACTAAGAATGTGAATTTAATGGAGAAGCAAAAAGATATTTTAACTCCAAACTTTAAAAAAAGAAAAATTAGGTTGAAGAGAGAAGCAGCAGTTAATCTGAGAAAAATATGGCAAGCGCATGATGAAAGGAATGAGGCAGAAGGCTGGTTAGCTGCAAGCGAATTATACAAAATTTTGGGTGCAAATTCTGAGCAAGCATCGTATGCAGGCCTTTTAACCATACACGCATTCTTTTTAGCAGATGAAGCAGAAAGATATCAAAACAAAAATAGCGAAATGGAAAATTTATTTTACAACAAAGCAAAAGAACTTTTAATAAAAGCTAGAAAAATTTGTAAGCTTGAAGAAGAATCACCAGATTATACAATTCAATGGTGGAAAGCATACAGGCATAAAGATGAAGAAAATTTACTAAGCTCGCTGATAAACGAGCATAAAGCGCAATTCTCGCATTTAAGCAAAAACGAAAGGGAAAAATATGCGAGACTTTGTGCAGAAAAAATAATTGTTGCTGCAAACGGCCATAAGAGTAAAGACTGGTCTTTTGTGGATAAAATTTTGGAAGAGTATTTTGAAGTTTATTTTAAAGCATTTGGCATTACTTAAACCATGAAATTTTAGTTAAATTTAAAAATCGCATTTCCAATCTTATTTCATGGAAGTAAAGATAGTGAAGATAGAGGCTCCTGAAGGTTGTAACGTTATAATCGGAAGAAGCCATTTCATCAAGAGCGTTGAAGATATACATGAATGCTTAGTAAATTGCGTTCCGAACATAAAATTTGGATTGGCTTTTTGCGAAGCTTCTGGAAAATGCTTGGTAAGGCATTCTGGAAATGATGAGGAATTGGAAAAGATTGCCTGTCAAAAAGCTATGGAAATGGGATGCGGCCATACATTCATACTTTTCATAAAAAACGCTTATCCCATAAACATTCTGCCTAGATTAAAGGATGTTCCTGAAGTTGTTGAAATTTATGTGGCTACATCAAATCCAATAGAAGTCATAATATTTGAAACTGAGCAAGGAAATGCTATACTTGGAATAGTTGATGGATATAGGCCGAAGGGTATAGAGGAAGAAAAGGATATAGAAGAAAGGAAAGAATTTCTAAGGAAGATAGGATACAAGCTCTAACTCTTTTCAAGCTTTCTTTTCAAAAAGATTATACCAAAGCTTGACAATAGTATGCTCGAAATTATCACCACTAAAGTAATATCCGTATAAACTTGTGAATAGGGAATTCCGTAGGCTAAAGGCAATTGAGAAAGGACGGCAGCTGCTAAGCCCCTTGGCATCATAAACTTCATCAAATCCTTTTCAACTTTTTCCACGTTCAGCTTAGCAGTTGAAATTTCTACCGATGCTATCCTTGCAAGGTACAACAAGATAGTTATTGCAATTCCTAATAAGATTGTGTAAAAACTTGAAAGTACTGCTATTGCTCCTAAGTAAACGAAGAAGAATGTTCTTATAAGGAATGAAACTTCTGAGTGGAACTTTTCAACTTCTTTATCTATAACCAAAGTTTTATCGAATCTTAAAATTTTTGAAATTCTTTTACCGTTTGCAACTACTATACCAAAAGTGAAAGCTGCTATGGCTCCATTTCCTCCACACCATTGAGATACAGAATATACAACAAGAAGTATTGCAAGAGTTAGCATGTATTCAAAAGGTTTCTTCTTTAACCTTGAAATTATTCTTAAGGATAATATTCCCGCTACTAAGCCGAGCATAGCTCCTATAGAAAAAGAACCAAGTATATTATTGGCTACTTGGGAAATTGGATATCCTCCCTTAGCTATGAAAGTTGCTATAACTATTGCTAAAACTATGCACAATGCATCTGTTATCGTAGATTCTAGAGTAAGCCAAATCCTTATTTTTTCCCTTACAGGCAATCTTTGGACAAAAGAAATAACTACTGGTGAGCTAGTTCCTCCTATAATACTCCCCAAAAGCAATCCATTTAGCCATGGCCAATTGAATAGAGCAGACATTAATATCGAGACTGAAACCATCGAAACGAGAAGGCCTATGGTGCCTAAAATGAGAGAAATTAGAGATTCTTTCAGTAAGATATCTAAGTTTGTGTGCAGGCCTCCTTCAAATAGTATTATGAGCAAAGCTATCGATGCAAAAAAGGGGGAAAATTCTATTAAAAGGGATGGATTTATCAAACCAAAAATAGGACCCAAAAATAGGCCAAGGAGTAAGAGCCAGAGAACATCGGGAATCATGGTTTTTTGGAAAATATAGTTTCCAACAAAGCCTAAAAGGATTATCAAACCTGCTCCGAATATTATAGTTAACGGGTCCACAAATATATTTAAGTTTTTTCTTTTAAATTTTTAAACTAGTTTTAAATCAGAATTAAGCATAGAATTGATAATAATGAAAAAGTTAAAAAAGTTTGATTGTCGATAAAAATTAAATTTTTTGGGTTAAAATGAGGAATGAAAGAATTCCCATGAAGTTTAAAATGAAAACTAGAGGAATGAATTCTCTCTTCCTCGTTTTTGTCAAACCGATAAAAGTTATGCCTATTTCGTCTGGAATGGGAGAAGCTATTATTATGTAACCAACTATCTTAAAAAAGAACTTGAAAAATTTTGAGGAATAAATTTTTTCAACAAAATTTTGGAATGTGCGGGAAAGTATCATGTTAGAGAATGGGAAGGTTTTGAAGAAGAAAGAGTTATTGAAGTGAATTGAATTTTTCACATCCTCCAGCAAAAGTTTGATTTCATTGGATAAATTATCCCTTACGAACTTGAAAATTACAAAATCTCCCAACAAAGCACCAAAGCTAGCGAACAAGGCCAATAAAAACAAATTCAAGGATTTTCCGAGAAAATAGAGCAAAATCAGGGAGGCTGCAATCGTAAAAGAAAAAGTATAAAAGAGTCCGGCTATGAAAGAGCCTAAGTAGCCAAATTCTCCTAAGCCACTTATAAAGTTCCTGAAAAACTCTGTTCTGGCTATAAAATATATTGAAAGTAAAGTAAGGAGGAATGCGATGGAATTCTTATACCTCCATCTCACTTTTCTTAAGAATTTGATAAAATCCTCTACTTTTTTTCTCCTCCTGCTCGATTCGAAGGAGTATCTCCTTTTATTTTTAAAAATCATTCTTACCTTCCTATCTTTTCTTCTATCCTTATCAATTCGTTTATCTTTACAGTTCTTTCTCCCCCTATTCCGAACTTTACATACTCGCAACCGAGCCCGACAGCTAAATGAGAAATTAAAGTATCTTCAGTCTCCCCTGACCTATGGGAAAAAACGCAGAAAATTTTATTTTTCTTTGCCTCATCTACTATCTTAATAACATCGCTTATAGTTCCAACTTGATTCGGCTTTACAATTATTGCGTTAACAGATTTTTGCTCCAAAGCTTTTTTAAATCTTTTGATGTTCGTAACTATCAAATCATCACCAACTATGAGTTTTTCGCTGAGCCTATGAAGCAAAACGCTAAAAGAAACAAAGTCATCCTCATGAAACGGATCTTCAACGTAATAAATTGGGTATCTTCTGGCCAAATCTTCTATGAAGCTTAACTGCTCAATTTTATTCAGCTTAAGTCCAGAATTTTTATAAAAGTAGAAATTTCCATCCCAAATTTGAGTTGCAGCAACATCCAAACCTATTTTAAGCAAGTTTTCTTCAGCAACCTTTTTCAGCAAGCTTAGTATTTTCTCTATGCTCAAGCTAGTAACCCAAGCAGATTCTAAGTTGCGGGAAAAATTAAACTTAGGATCCTTTTCTATTAAAAGTTTTGCAATTTCTTTGTAGCAATAAGAAATTTTTTCTATCGAATTTTTAAAGGAAGTTTGATGGATTGGAAGAAGGAGGAATTCTTGGATGTCGCATTGGCCTTTCCACCCTCCAACAACGTTACAAACAGGCTTTGGCATGTTTGGTTTTCCTCTCAAAAGATATTCAAAAACTTCCTTTCCTTCCTCCAAAGCAAAAGCTTTTAGGAAGGAAGAGGAAATAGCTAAGGCTAAATTGGCTCCTATGTACTTAAAATTTTCTGTCTTATCTATTTCTTTTAGAGCATTATCAACTTCATCCAAACTATAAAATTCTTGGGAAGTAAAGTATCTCTTTATTATGAAAAATTTGTTTATAACTTCTTCGCTAGGTAGGGAGACTGCTTCATAGCTTCCCTTACTCGTTCCCATAGGAACAGAACTCCTTACAACACCTTTTTGGGTTTCTAATTCAACTTCTATAGTCTTTTCAGCATTGGTTGCCAAAATTTCCCTTATCCTCAAATCTTTAACTCTCATTAATTTATGTTTGGGAAAAGTATAAAATAAACTTAAATCTTTAACTTTCAAAAATTTTTTGATGGAAGTTAAGAAGGCTGCTATCGCACTTCAACTACTTAATTTTTACACTTTCAATTGTGAGAAATCCCAGCTTCTTATGAAAGATAGCGATAAAAATAAGGGAATACTCACAAGAATAACGGAAAAATTGAGGGGAAGATCCAACTTTTTCTCGCACGTTTCTCCTTACTGCAGCCATGCGATTTCAGCATTATGCGGACAATTGGACTTTCCAGGCCTCCAAACTTTAATTGAAACCTGCGAAGAATTTGAATCATACAGAGGAATAATAAACGAAATAGTTGAAAGTTGTAAGCAGGAAAATTGCAAATATGCTCTTGAAAAAGCGAAAGAACTGAAAGAAAAAATCAAATCAGAATACAGGCCTAAAGCTAATGACAAAAAATCTTCTTACAACTTCTAAAAAAAGTGCTTTTTCTCCTTCTCCATTTTCTCCTTTGCAATTATTTTTCTCGCCAGCTTCTCTGCTTCTTCCGCCTCCTTCTTCCCATTACCCACTCCAACAGTATTTCCTACCCCAACTACTATTATTTTACCCTTTTCCCTCGTTTCCATAATATTTTTCTCAACAAGCTCTATAACTCTTGGAATTGAAAGGAGAATTTCTTTCGTAATTGGCTGAATAGCTTCTTCCTGGCTCATCTTAATTATCACAGAATCAAGGGGAATGTTCTTCTTAACAGCCAATTCTTCTATATAAGCTCTATCCACACCTATTCCTCCTATAGCCACACCAACCCCTTCAGCAATACTTCCGCTTTTTTCTCCTTCAAGCTTTAAAGCAGCATCTATCGTTATTATCTTTGCAATTTTTTCCCTCTTAACTATTTTTTCAACAGCTTTTCCCAGCTTTCCCAGCCTACCTCCAGGACCTTTTGCTTTTATTATGTAGACATCCCTCCCTTCTATTTTCCTTTTAGCAACTATTGTATCAGTCTCAATTTCCTTAACTTTTCTATTTCCAATAAGATGAGCAGAAACGAAAGCTCCTACGGAATCTCCTATAGGCCATCCGTTAGTTAAAGCTTCTGTACCTTTTAGCAATGCTTTGGATATCCTTTCAACCATTGGTAATTGCATTTGCAATAGAAGAGCGAGCTGTAAATTCTTAGTTTTCCTTATAAGCTCCACATAATGCCTAACAATTTTTGCAATTTGATTTAATGAAATTGCTCCTGATAAACCCATAGCCAAATTGGCTCTTTCTTCAGAATTTAAACGAGGTGCAATTCTAGAAACAAAGTACTTAAACCTCTTTTCGTAAAGGTTGAAAATGTGCTCTATTTTTTTAATTATTCCAAAAGGGTCTAAGCTAACAGGTTCTATCATGAAAAATTCTAGAAAATTGTTTATAGCGCTCATCAAATCTTTTTTTGGCCTTTTAGTTATCTTTTTCACCACAATATTCTTTGCTTTTAAAGTGAAGCTTTCAAGCATTTGAGCTGTTTGCTCAAGTTTAAAAAGCATTTGAGCTATCATTATCCTTGGATAGAGAAAAGCAAGGAGTATAAAAAGTAAGAACCAAATCATGTTAGTGAAGCTATCACCAAAAAGTTGAGAAGTTATCATGCATAAATATATTCTTATAGGTTTATAAATTTTTTAGGGAAAATGCGTTGGAAACTCTGGCTCACAATTTTTCTAATTGCAGGAATAGCATACCTACTTTTCTTTAGTTCCGCAACAAGACAATACACACAATTCTTCAGGTCTAAACTTGGAGAATTCATCTCTATATTTCAGAAAAAGACTGAAGGAAAACTTTTTGAGATAAGCATAAGAGTAAATAAAGAATCGCTCGGCAATTTAACTCTTGATTTCCCGAATTCAACCATAGTGTTGTCGGGAGAATTTTATTCTTTAACTATAGGTGAGCAAAAAATAGCAAATCAAAACGTTGAAAAAGTAAGCTTGAAAGAATTTTCCGGAAGTTTGGAAAAAAGAGGGAACTATTTTAAAATAGTAGGAAATTGTAAAAATTATGAAATTAACGACTTAATCTTCTTCTCCGAAAAATTTTTGAAGGTTGAAATAGAAGCTACACCTTCAGAAATATCACTCTTCAACATTAAATCGAGCGAGATAATACTTCTTAATGCAAACGGTGAAATTAAAAGAATTAAAGATGGGGTTTATGATCAAATAACGCTTAAAAATTCTTACGTAGAAATTAAAAATTTTGAGGGAAGTTTAACAATTTCTGGCGATGAATTGCGCATGAGCGGTTTAACAGAGCATGTGAAAGGAAAGGATTTCGTTTTAAGCGAAATTTAAATTTATTAAAGCAATAATTAAATAAAGGTGTTGGGATGGGCATCTTGGATATATTCAAGAAAAAAGAAGAAGAGGGAATGGTAGAAATTTCTCCGGAAGAAGAGGAGAAGAGACAAGTTACGATAAGAATAGAAAATCTCACAGGGTTCGTTGATGTGGAAAGGATAGCGAAGCTTCTTAAAGAAGGTAACATAGTACTCTTAAACACAAAAGAGCTGCAGAAAAAAGACCTTGGAGAATTTCAGAATTCTGTTAGGAAGTTACAAAGGATGTGCAGCCAATTCAGATGGGATATAGTTGGAACAGAAGATGGTTATCTAGTATTAACACCAAACTTTGCAAAGATAGCAAGATAAAAATTTCTCTTTTAAAGACAAAATAAGATTATGTTTGAAATCTTTTGTTTAATCGTTGCTTTAATAGGCTCTTCGATAGCAAGTTTCTACGATTTAAAAACTACGGAAATACCTGATGAAATTCCTTATTCCATGATAGCTTTTGCTTTAGTAGCCTATGCTCTCAAATCTCTAATTAGCTGGAATTTCTACCCTATTCTAAACAGCATTTTAATCGGCCTCGGCTTTTTGGGCTTTGGATTTTTGATGTACTATGCAGGACAATGGGGTGGAGGGGATGCAAAGCTTTTAGCTGCAATAGGGTTTCTTTTACCAGACTTGCCGAAAGAAATTTATAATTCGATAACACCATTTCCCTTGAGCTATTTCTTCAATCTTTTCTTAGTAGGAGCAGCTTATATGCTAATATATGCCATCGTTCTTGCTTTTATAAAAAGAAATATCGTTAAAAATTTTTTTGAGGATCTGAAAGCAAGTTCTAAAATTTTTGCTTTTGGTGTTCCCAGCCTCTTTTCTCTCTTTCTATTTCTCCATTTCCTCCTTTCCCTCTACTTTAAGGTTAAATTCGATTTTATGTCCAGCGTAAAATATTCTTTAATTCCCTTGGCATTTTCAATAATTGTTTTGATAATATGGAAATTTGCTAAGAATGTCGAAGAACATGGTTTTAAGCAAAAAATTCCTGTTTCAAAGCTTAAAGTAGGGGATGTTCTGGAAGAAAGCAAGCTATGGGAAGGTTTAACCGAAAGGGAAGTAAGAAAAATTAAGAGGTCTGGAAGAAAGTATGTTGTTATAAAAGAGGGTGTAAGGTTTGCACCTGCTTTCCCCCTTGCTTTAATTTTTTCCCTAATTTCAGGCGATTTTATACTTACAATTTTAAATCTAGTGTGATTTTATGGTAAAAGTAAAGGCAATAATATTCGACCTCGACAATACGTTAATAGATTTTACTAAGATGAAAAAGGAAGCTACTGAAGCGGCAATAGAAGCCATGATAGATGCCGGATTAAAAATAGAAAAGAAAAAGGCCTTAAGAATGATTAATAGGCTGTATGAAAAATACGGAATAGAGTATCAAAAGGTGTTTGACAAACTTTTATGGAAAATAGTGGGGAAAGTGGATAAAAAAATATTGGCTGCAGGAGTTGTTGCTTACAGAAGAGTAAAAGAAGGTTATGTAGAACCATATCCAAACGTAATTCCAACTCTGATAGAATTAATAAGAAGAGGATATAAGTTGGGTATAATTTCAGATGCTCCGGCTTTTCAAGCATGGTCAAGGCTTGCCGGAATGAAGCTCATGCACTTCTTCGATTTTGTAATAGCTTTTGAGGAAACTAAGAGAAGAAAGCCAAATCAGCTTCCTTTTAAGCTTGCTGTTAAGAAGCTAAAGCTCAAGCCAAATGAGATAATGATGGTTGGGGATGATCCGAGGAGGGATATAGCAGGAGCGAAGAAAATCGGAATGGTAACTGTACTAGCTAAATATGGCCAGGTTTTTAAAGCAAGAGTAAAGCCAGATTTTGAAATAAACGATATAAGCGAACTCCTAAAAATTCTTGATTAAACTACTTTCCCGCCTTGGTACTTTCCTTTATACAGCTTTGAGCAACCTTTAACCTCAAACAAAATTAATTGAGCGAAGCTTGCCCCAACTTCTATTTCAAAATCTTCATTACTCAAGTTTTTAATTCCAACAGTTAAACTTCCCTCAAACCCTGGGTCAACGAAGCCGGTTAAAAGAAAAATTCCGCTCCTTATCAAACTGCTTCTTGGCAAAATCATTCCTCCAACATTCTTACCCATCTTAACCCTTTCTTTTGTTTCTACCAGAAAAAATTCATTCGGCCTGATTTTTACCTTTCCTTTTTCAAAAACTTTTTCAATTTTTGGCAATTTAACTCTTTTTCCTATGCTTGCTTTTCCTTTAACCTTATAAATCCTTCCAACTCTTAAATCTAGGCTGGCAGGCTGAATGTTTTTAAGCTTAACGCCGAAAAATTCTCTAACAACCTTTTTTATTTCTTCATTCCCTAATATCAAGTTTTTCCACCAAAACCTTCTTTATTTCACCAAAAACCTCTTTTATGCTTTTTTCCGCATTTATAAAAACCCATTCTTCAGAAAAAATTTTCATATCCGCAATTTTAAAATAGCCCTCCCTAACTTCCGAAAGCAACTTCAAATCTTCTTCATGTCTGTCCAATTTCTTCTTCTCCTTCCTCTTCCTTTTAAGAGAAGTTTGTGGGCTTATATCCAAAAGTATAACCAAATCGGGTTTTGGTAAATTTAATATTTTAACAATCTGTAGGCCTTTTTCCAAGCTAAATTTTTTAGCGAAGCATTGGTAGGAAAAGGTGGAAAAGATGTACCTATCGCACAAAACAACTTTTCCCTCTCTTAAATTCCTTTCTATTTTCTCCTTATCCTTGAGCATGTCCAAAGCAAAAAGATAAAATTGAACTTCTGCATTTATTTCAAACTTCCTGTTCAAAAAACTTTTTATTGCTTTTCCTATTGCATTAGAATAATCTGGATATTTTATTAACTCAACCTTAAACCCTTTATCCTCCAAGAAATTTTTTATAAGCTTCGATTGTGTTGAGCCACCTGCCCCATCTATTCCTTCTACAACCAAAAACATAATTTTATTTTTCGTGCTGCAAAATAAAATTTTATTGCTTTTTCTCTATTGCTGAAAGTTTAAGAATTAAATAAGTTACTCCTGTTGAAATCGTTGAAAGTAAAAAGTAATCCAGAGCTACACCCATTCCTATCGCTGCAGTAACCCAAAGAGAAGCAGCTGTGGTTAAGCCAATAACCTTTTCTTTCATCTGCAGAACAGTACCTCCTCCTATGAATCCTATTCCCATTACTATGTAAGAAGCAATCCTTGCTGGATCATTCGTAAAAGTTAATGATAGCAAAGTGAAAAGGGTTGAACCAATTCCAACCAGCATATGAGTTCTTAAGCCTGCTGGCTTATATCTTTTCTCCCTCTCATAACCTATTATTCCTGATAGAAGAGCGGAAAGTAAAATTTTTCCAACCATAACTAATTCTGGCCAAGCACCCATAATTTAATAATAGTATTGCAACTTTAAATTTTCCAATATTTTTTGGTTCTTAAATACTGTCTTTCAGCCTCTAAAATATCCTTTACGAATTCGTTCTCATTTTTATGGAATCTTGATAGAATCTTTATTGCGGTATCAGGCCCAACTCCCCTTGCTGCTAAGCAATAAGCAGCCTTCTTCCCATAAGTTAAGAATAAATCTGCTGTTTTCCTCACCCTTTCAAACTTTTTCTCTTCTTCCTTACTAATTCCCAAATTCCTCAACTTCTTCCTCACTATTCTTTCAGCTTCTTTATTGTTTGGGTTAACTATGGCTAAAAGCCTTGCCTCGCATAACTTGCATTTTATATCGTCTATGTCTTTAACTTTCAAAGTCATACTCCATCTTCCGCAGTTCAAGCAAATTAACTTTACTTTCGTATCCAGAATCCTTTTCTTAAAAACTGAAAGAATTTCTGCAGCAGGCTTCTCAGGAGCAATTTCCACAAATTTATGCATAATTCCTATCTTTCCAAGGGGAGAGAGGCCTGAAGTAAAACTAACTTTAATTTCCCCATTCTGAATCGAGTTTAAAATTTCTTCCGCTTTTTCTAAATCGAGCTTCTCAACTTCAAGCTCCTTCATAGTTTCTTTGAACAAAGGTGAATTTTGATATTCCTCTATTATCTTCCTTATACTTATCTTCCCATATTCTGCATCTTTCGCTATTGCGCCAAACCTTTTTGCAACATGTACAAATTTCCATTCGAACAAGTTACTCTTTGGCAAGGTTAATTCCAAGTAATTTCTCAGAAGCTTTGGGTTTGTTTTAAAAATTGCGTCTTTTAAAATCTCTTCTATCCTAAAAGGAGATTTTATTATTATTCTGTACGGATCTGCCCTTATGGTTAAAGAGCTTACTCTAGAGGAAAGAAGGGCAAAAAGAAATCTTGCTAGAGTTTCATTTACCAAAGAACCGAAGCACGCATGTATTATAGTTAAATCCTCGTAAGTTTCTATTAAAATGTTTTTATCGTCCGGAATTCCGAACTTTAATTGCTCTTTAATCAAATCTACCATCTTCTTCGCACAAGCTTCATCTATGGGATAATTCTCCTTTAAGAAAGCTATTATCTCATCTTCCTCTTTAATTTTCAAAAGATTAGCAATTTTTCTCCTCAACCTTCCAACTTCTTGAGAAATTTCAAAAGGAACTGGTATTAATTCTCCTTCCCAGGCAGGAATGGATGCTTCAAAATCTATCGTTGGCTCAACTAGAATTTTATCTTCAGTTATATCCAAAATTCTCCATGCTTCTCCTTTCACTATAAAACTTGAGTCTATTTCCGCATGAAGAGCAACGAATTCCTCGTCCAAAACTCCAACGAAAGAATTATCCAAAACGTTGAATATTTTAAATTGTCTTAAAGTTGGGATTGTTGAAAGTTGGGAGAAGTAATACTCAAAACCTCTTCTCTTCTTTCTTATGTGAGAATTTAGAAAAATGAAACCCAATTGCTTCAGGAGCTCACAGACCTCCAAAAAATCCTTGTAGCTCAAATTCTCGTAAAAGTAAGACCTTTTAATAATTTCATAGGCCTTTTTCAAATCTATTGAACCATACTCTAAAGATAGACCAACTATTTGATGAGCTAGTACATCTAAAGAATTCTTATGAAGCTTTAATTCCTCCAACTCTTCATTCAAACTTTTTCTAGCTATAACAGAAGATTCAAATATATCATCTTCATCAGTAGCTATCACCACACCTTTGCTTATTTCTTCTATTCTATGGCCGCTCCTTCCAACTCTTTGGATCAATTGAGTAACTTGCCTTGGGCTCATGTACTGTAAAACCAAATCAACTCTCCCTATGTCTATTCCAAGCTGCAAGCTACTCGTGCAAATTATTCCTTTTATCTTCCCTTCCTTCAGCTCCTTTTCTGTTTTTATTCTAACTTCCTTACTCAAGCTTGAATGATGGACGGAAACAGGAAACTTTTTGTTTAGCATCTTAATCCTTGAAGCTAAAATTTCAGCAAATTCTCTTGTGTTAGTAAAAATTAAGGCTGAATTCGCTCTTTTAACCATTTCCATTATACTTCTTAACCTTGCACCAGTTTCTTTCGAAGAGAAAATTTTCTCAGCTATTTTTTCATCTGATTTGGTAGGCTGAGGATAAATAACTTTTACATCCATTTTCTTCGGCAAGACAGCCTTAACTATTTCTATTTCCTTATGAGGACAAATGAATCTTGCAACCTTTTCTGCAGAACCTATGGTTGCACTTAACCCAATAATTTGAAAATCTTTGCATATTTCTCTCAATCTTTCCAAAGCTAGGCTAAGCTGGACTCCGCGCTTAGAATCTGCTATTTCATGAACCTCATCAATAACAACCCATTTAACATTTTCTAAATATTTTCTCATTCTTTTTCCGGGCAATATTGCTTGTAATGTTTCTGGAGTCGTTATCAATAGTTGTGGGGGAAATTCTGCCTGCATCTTCCTTTCATAGGCAGTTGTATCGCTATGCCTCAAAGAAATTTCTATTCCAAGTTCATTGCACCACCATACCATTCTTTCTATCAAATCTCTGTTCAACGCTCTCAACGGAGTTATGTAAAGAAAGCTTATGGGATTTGGTTTCTTTTCAAGTATGAAGTGAAAAATTGGAAAAATTGCAGCTTCTGTTTTACCGCTTCCAACTGGAGCCTGAAGCAAAATGTTTTTACCCTGCAAAATTAAAGGAATTGCTAGCTTTTGGGGTAAAGTAGGTTCTTTAAACCTTTTTTTGATTAAATTTCTTATTTCCTCGTTGAGTAATTCAAACACCATTTAAATCGCCTATAGATAAGGCTAAGGAAGAAGGAATATTAATATTCTTTCCTTCTGCCATAGGAGTTAAATAAAATTTTGTTTTTAAAAATAAAACTGTGGAAAAGTTTAAAAAGGTCTGTAGGTAAATTTTAAAGATGCTTAAGAGAAGGTCTGAATTGGATATAGTGCACGATATACTTAAAGTAAGTAGAAGAGGCGCAAGAAAAACAAGTATAATGTACAAAGCTAATTTAAGCTTTACACAGCTTGAAAGATACTTGAAGCTCTTGGAAGAAAGAGGCCTTATAAGAAATTCTGATGCGTATTATACTACAGAAAAAGGGAGAAGATTTTTAGAATCTTATGGGAAAATGAAAAAAATGTTGGAAGAATTTTAATTTTAACTTACAATTAAGTTTTGTGGATATTAAAAAGATAATTAAGATTCTTTTGAGAAAGTATAAAGTAAAAGAATGGAAAGCTAGTCCATTCGAAATTCTCATTTCAACAATAATTTCACAAAGGACAAAAGATGAAATTACTAGAGAAGCTTCAAAAAGGCTTTTTAAGGTAGCTAGAACTCCTGAAAAAATTCTTAAGCTTAAAGAAGAAGAAATTGCTAAACTCATAAAACCTGCCGGATTCTACAATCAGAAAGCTAAAAGGATAAAGGAAATAGCAAAGATTCTGGTTGAAAAATATAAAGGAAAAATTCCGAACAAAAGAAGCGAGCTCCTTAAGCTTCCCGGTGTAGGTTTTAAGACAGCGGATGTTGTGCTATGCTATGGCTTCAAAAAGCATGTTATACCAGTTGATACGCATGTTGCAACCGTAGCTAAAAGGCTTGGTTTAACGAATTCTAGCGATCCTGAAAAAATAAGGGAGGATTTGCATGAAAAAATCCCCAAAAAATACAGAAGAATTTTTAATTTATTAGTTGTAGAATTTGGAAAGGATGTTTGCAGAAAGCTTAGGCCTAGATGCGAGGTTTGTGCCATAAAACAATACTGCCCGTCAAGAAAATATCCCTAAATTTTTAAAATAAATTTTATGATTAGAAAATCTATGAGAGAAGCATTTTCCCTCATTTTTAAAGTTCCTTCGCTCTTTGCTTCCGGAATCCTTTCATCCCTCATCCTTTCTTTCTTCACTTTCATTTTTTCATTCCAAATTGCTGAACTTCAAATTTTTATGCTAATCCGAACGATCCTAAATTTCTTCCCATTGATTTTAATCCTTCTTCTAGTTAATACTTTCTTGACAAGCTTCATAATAAGGGCAACTTATGAGATAGAAAGAAAAAATTTTATTTGGAAGAGATGCATACAGAAAGTTTGGAAAAATTATTTGAATGCCTTTGTCGGTTTTTTACTCTATTCCCTCCTTTCAATTTTTGGCTTGATTTTATTTATAATTCCTGGAATAGTGATAATGTCCAGATTAATCTTCTACCAAGCTATAATTTTGATTGAAAATAAGGACGTTATTAGCTCTTTCAAAAAAAGTTGGAAAGTAACAAGAATTAAGTGGAGAAAAGTTTTGATTCTGCTTTTAATCTACATAGGAGTTTGGCTTCTTCTCAGAATCATAATTCTCATTCCTTCCTTTCTTTCCTTCTTGCTTTACTTAACTATTTCTATACTATTCTTCCCTTCCTACTTCGTCTTAATTACCTTAACCTATATTAGGATGAAATTTACTCATACCTCAAAGCATCAACGGGATTAAGTTTAGAAGCTTTCCTTGCGGGCAGAAATCCTGCTACTATTCCGACCATAAAACCAAAAAGACAGCCCAGTATTACGGTTTGGGGTTGAACTATAACGTTTATCGGAATGGTTAAAGTAAAAGCAAAAGAAACAGCAAAACCTAAAACGTAAGAGAAGATTATTCCTGCTACACCACCAATTAATCCTCCTATAAATCCCAATAGGCCGGATTCTATTAAGAATAGAAATAGAATATGCTTATTAGTTGCTCCTACCGCCTTCATTATACCTATATCCTTAGTCCTTTCCATAACCGAAACGTACATTATGTTAGCGATTCCTATTCCTCCAACTAGCAGAGAAATGCCGGCTATTGCTGAGAGAAACAAAGTTAGAGTTCCGAGAACGCTTGAAATCGTTTCCTGGAAAAACTTCGGACTTATAACAGTAAAGCTCTTACTATTCTCATTTTCTCTTCTTTCTTTCATCAAAGCTTTTTCCACATCTTCAGCCACTTTTTCCGTATCATAACCTTTAGAAACTTTTGCGATGATTGTAGAGTATTCTGTTTCGCTGAACTTTGAGCCAAAAATTTCCTTCGCAGATTCTATCGGTATGAAAATGTATTGGTCTAAAGAAGCCAATACTCCCCCTGCCTTGTTCAATATCCCAACAACCTTAAAACTTTTATTCTCTATTTCAATCCTTTTACCAACTTCTACATTTTTTGAAAATATTTTAAATGCTACGGAATTCCCTATTACAGCTGAATATTTATCTTCCTTTGAAATGAATTTTCCTTCTTCAAGCCCCAATCTTTCAGCTTCAATTTCTGCCCAGGCATCTGGGTTTTCTACACCAACTATACTTAAGCTTATCTCCTCATTTCCGTATCTTACACTTGCTAAACTTCTGATAGAAGCATAAACGTTTTCTATTCCGCTAACCTTTGAAACAGTTTCCAAATCCTTTTTTTCAAGTCTTGCTCCTATTACAGATAAAGCCCTTCCGGGCCTGAGAGTGCCTGGAATTATAGTTATGGTATCGCTGCTTAACTTTTCCAACTGCCTAGAAACGCTTATTTCCATGCTAGAGCCTAGAGAAATTATTCCAACTATTGCAGTAACTCCTATTATTATACCCAGCAAGGTTAAAAACGTTCTAAGCTTTCTTTGCAAAAGGTTCTTGAAAGCAAGTAAAACCATTTCTTTAATCATTTTCCTTTCCTTCTGATGAAGAACTTATAGGCAAAGTAGATAATTATTATCGCTAAGACCGAATAAATCCACATGAAGCTCGGCTTCTTCACTTCTTGCAAAGAATAAATTTTAATGTAAACAACCTTATGCTCCTCAAAACTTTTTCCAAAAGCATCTTTATATCTTAAAGTAAGGCTTAACGGATAAATTCCGGGAGGAGCTTCTCCTACTCTCAAGCTTATCTTTTCAGTTTCATAATCATCCTTATCCAAGCTTCCTACATATATTTGCTTCGGAGATATTTCGACAAAAGGATAACCTTCTTCTATTTCAACAGTTAAATACTTTGCCTCCTGATTTCCGGTGTTAGCTATTCTTATCTCAACATTTCCAAAAGAGTTTGGGATTAAAATATCTTGAGTTTTTAAGGAAACTAAAAACTCATAACTTCCAGAAATTTTCAAATCTATCGATTTAACGATTGAATAGTTGAATGCTCTAGTTTCGTCGAAATAAGTTAGGGAAATGGGAATAGAATAAATCCCTGCTTGAGAGGAAGGTTTTATTAAAAGAATGAAAGAAACTTCTTTAGATTCCCCAGCTTTTACCTCATCCAAGAACTTTTCATTTTCTCCGACAACGCCAAAAGTTTCTGACTGTAAAACTCTTACAGTTAAATCCTTTGCACTCCCTTGGCCAAAGTTTGAGATTAGAAAACTTAGCTCAACTTCTTTCCCGGGCTCTGGCTCAGGGTTAAAGCTAATATTCGTTATTTGGAGTAAAGGTTCTGCTCTTATTTGAATTGGAATTGAGAGAGAAATTTCCCTTTCCATATTTTCCAAAATATACTGTGCTTTTATGTTTACGTGAGAAAGTTGCGAATTTGATGAAGACAAAGCTTTTACTTTTAATGAAACGATTTGATTGGAGTTTGGATTTAAACCTGGGAGTTCAAAGTAGTTTGAAGAAAGAATTAAAGATGGGCCTGGATATGCAAAAACTCTTATTCTTCCTACATCCTTGCTTCCAGGATTTGTTAATGAAAGAGTTAGAATTATCTCGCTTCCCGGCTTCAAAAACGGTTGAGAAAGCTGATAGGAAATCGTTAAATAAGGTTGGGCGAAACAAACAGGAAGTGAGAAAAGCAAAATTAAAAGAAAAAGCAATTTTTTCATGATTTCTCCTCCTTAATTATTTTCCCGTCCTTTAAATAAATTTTTCTTTTAAAATCTTTAACCATCGCCAAGTTGTGCGTAACTACTACTAAAGTAACTTTTTTCTCGTGATTAAGCTTCATTAAGTAATTCATAATCTCTTTCCCTGATTTAGAATCTAAATTTCCTGTTGGCTCATCAGCAAGAATTATTTCTGGGTTGTTAGCCAAAGCTCTTGCTATCGCAACCCTTTGGATCTCTCCTCCAGAAAGTTCGCTTCTCCTATGGTAAATCCTTTTTTCCAGTCCAACAAGCTTAAGTAATTCAAGAGCTCTTTTAAATTTTTCCTTTTCTGGAATACCAGAAAAGGTCATTGGCAGCATAACATTTTCCACAGCATTTAGAGTGGGAATTAGATGGAAAAATTGGAACACAAAACCTATTTTTTCCCTTCTTATTCTTGCCAATTCATTTTCGTCTAGCTTAGAAACATCTTTCCCCTCTATTAAAACCTTTCCTCGTGTCGGCTTATCCAAACAGCCTATTAAGTGGAGCAGAGTAGATTTCCCACAACCAGAAGGACCTATTATGGCTACTGCCTCTCCTTTCTCAATATTAAAAGAAACGTTATCCAAAGCCACTACTTTCGTTTCTCCAAGCTGGTAAATTTTTGTTAAGTTCTGGACCTCTATAAGAGCCATATAATAAATTTATTTTTCTTAAATTTCTGCTTCCCCTTTCTTTTTCTTCATCTCTTCTGGCCGCTTCTTCTCCTTTCTTGCTTTTATTATGCTGAAGATGTTGTAAACTATTATTATTACAAGAATTATTGCTATTCCTTTTACGTAAGCGGGTAATGCTTTTATGGATTCTATCAAGAGTTGAAGGCCGGTTATCCTGAACTCAGGAAGCTCGACTATTTCTCTTGGCTTTGGAATCAAATAAGGCCCTACTTTCTCTAGCTTAATTATTTCTCTTCTGTAAGGATATTCTGCTACTATTTTTATTTCTCCACTCGTGTTAGTTGGAAGTATTTCAAAAACTAATTCCTTCGACTCGTTTGGCCCCAAACTTATCATTTCTGATTTTTTACTTACGTTCCAGCCAGAAGGAACTTCTATTGAAACATTTACCATTCCTGAAGTTTCTCCTATGTTAGTTACTATCATGCTTACATTAAACTGCTCATATTCCTTAACTTCTTCTGGAATTGAAATGTTTGTTATGGTGAAGTTTGCTAAAGGTAAAACTCTTAGTATAGTAAAGGAAGAGTTGGAAACTTTCTTCCAGGAAAGATGCTCTTGCCCTGTAACGTTTATTAGGAAAAGACCAGAAACATTGCTTGGAACTTTAATTCTTATTGTGAAATTCTCAGGGACCCTGTAGATTCCTATCTTAGGATTCCATTCCCTCAAAATCATCAAATGCTCCCAGTAGTTTGGTTGAATGCTGTACTCAAAATCTTCTGGCAACCCTAACAAAGTTAAGTTGAACCAATGCAAAGAATAAAGGCCTGTATTTAAAATTCCTCCTCTTATTTCAACTTCCTCTCCTGGATATACAGCAACCTCCTCGGGCAAAATTATTTCAAAACTTCTGAAAGCTAATGGCGAAATTCCGAAGTTTATTAAAAGCGTTGCTGCCGCAAAAAATGTTGCTAATAATGTTATCTTTCTTAAGTTCATGCTTTTTCCTTATTTTATAAGAAACTTTAAGCTTTTTATTCTTATTGTAGAAAGATTTTTTAACTTTTTCTTAAACCTGGCAAAAAAGATTTAAATTTATTCTTTTTCAACGAAAAAAGCTTAAATGTTTATCTTTATCCTCAAACCAAAAATAATTGATGAAAATTGAGAGATTGATTAAATCTTTGAAGCCTGACTTCATAAAGATTATAATAGCTTATATTCTTTCTTTTTTCTTCATAAGTTTGAACGACTCTTTTTATTGGTGTTTCATCATTAAAAGTAAAGAATACTGCAACCCAAATTTTACTCAAGTTTTCTTAATCAATTTCTCCATTTCGCTCCTAAGCCCTTGGAACGTTTTAACAAGAATTTTAAGAGATTTTGTAATAGAAAAGAATTTTATCGATATTTTAATGACATTTTTCTTCATCACAATTTCCTATTTAATTTCTTGCATTTTAGTTTTTGCCAAAGGGAAAATTAAAGGCTCGACCTTTCCTAAAAAGCGAAAGGCTAAATTGATTAGACGATTTAAACTTTAGCTTTTCCAAACTTAGATTTATTTTCTC
>CAZPVR010000003.1:16473-24344 GCA_964590365.1 uncultured archaeon | reverse complement strand
TTTCCATTTAAATCAATTAGAAATTTTTAAATAAAAATTTAAATCAACAATACATTCTCGGATCTATCTTTTCCTCTATTAATCTTTTTATTCCAACAAGGAGGTTGGCTCTCAACAGGCTTGGAAACGTCCCTGCATCACTCCAAAATCCTTTTACTATTTCATATTTTAATCTTCCTTGTTTCAAGTACCAATTGTTAACGTCGGTAATCTCCAATTCACCTCTTGCGCTTGGTTTTAAAGTTTTAATGAAATCAAAAACATCTGTAGGATAAATGTATAAGCCAGTAACTGCGTATTTTGATTTTGGCACCTTTGGTTTTTCTTCTATTTCCTTAAGTTTTCCATTAGAGTCAAAAACGGCAACTCCAAATCTTTCAGGATGCTCAATTTCTTTCAAAAAAATAGTCGCGCAATTATCATTTTCGTCAAAGTTATTAAGTTCAACTTTTTCAAATATGTTATCACCAAGAATTACAGCAATTTTTTTCTCCCCTTTTGAAAAATCCTCCGCTTGAAGTAAGGCATGGGCAATTCCTAACGGTTTATCCTGGATTTTATAAGTAAGCCTAACATCAAAATTCGATCCGCTTCCTAAAAAACGCATAAAATCTGCCATATACTCGCCTCCGGTAACTATACAAATGTCTTTTATTCCAAGTTGTTTTAAAGTATCTAAGGGATGGATTATCATTGGTTTATCGTAAACTGGAAGTAAATGCTTATTAGTAACTAAAGTCAATGGCCTTAATCGTGTACCCTCCCCGCCAGCTAGTATCACGCCTTTTATACCCAACACCTATTTATGGGGAGGATATAACCAATCCCAAGGCTTGTTACATCTCCAATCGTTCTTATTTCCATTAATTACTTTTGGAACAATCTTTTCGTCATTCCAAGGTCTTCTTTTCTCATCCGGATTATTATAATCATAAAGTCTGTTCGTAAAATATATTAAAACAGCTTTTTTATCACCAATAACCTTAAATCCGTGCCAGTATTTTCCTGGTATCCTTATTAATTGTAACTTCTCTTCACTCGAAACTATCTCATCAAGCTCTTGGGTTTCTTCATCGAATGCACAAATTTTTAACGCTCCTTCCAAAACTAAGAAATAATCGACTTGTCCCCTTTCATGCTTATGCCATGCTCTAACTATACCAGGATAGCTTATAGAGAGATTTGCTTGAACTATTTCATCATCTCCGAAGAACTCTTTCCAATCTTTTCTCATAATTTCTGTAAAGGAACCTCTTTCGTCTATATTTCTTTTAAGTTCCAATATTTTTATCCCTTCCAACATCTTATTATTTTTAAAACATCTAAATATTTAAACTTAAGATGATAATAAGATTTTATGGATAAAGTTCTAATCATAGGAATTTCGGGCCTCTTAGGAAGTAGAGCGTTTGAGATAGGTAAGGAGGATTATGAAATTTTTGGGACTTACAATCAGCATAAAATTGAAAGAGAAAAATTTTTTGGGCTAGATGTTACAAAGAGGGAAAAGGTATTTAAAGTGATTGAGAAAATTAAGCCCGATCTGGTTATAGATACCCATGCTTTACATAACGTTGACTACTGTGAAACCCACCCAGAAGAAGCTTGGCTAGTTAACGTTGAAGGAACCAAAAATGTTGCTGAATCATGTAAAAGAATTGGTTGCAAAATGATTTTTATTTCCACGGATTATGTGTTTGATGGAGAAAAATTAAGATACACAGAAAAAGATAAGCCAAGGCCCTTGAACTACTATGCTAAAACAAAATTGATTGCAGAAAGAATTTTGGATGCTTTAGATTTGAATTACATAATAGTTAGAACTGCTGTGCTTTACGGAAAGGGAGGGATGGGTAAGTTGAATTTTGTACTGTGGGTTATACAAAAATTAAAAAATAAAGAAAAGATAAATGTTGTTATAGATCAGTATAACAACCCAACTTTTGCTGATAATTTAGCTAAAATCCTATTTGCTCTTTACGAAAAGGATGCTAAAGGCATTTTTCATGCTACAGGAAAAGATTGCTTGAGTAGATACGAATTTGCTTTAAAGATTGCCAAAACCTTTGGTTTAAACCAAAGTTTGATAGAACCAATAACAACTCCAGAGCTCAACCAAATTGCGCCAAGACCAAGAAGAGTGGATTTAGTTACTGAAAAAGTAAAAAGGGTCACGGGAATAGAGCCTATTGGGGTTGAAGAAGGATTAAGTATATTAAAACAACAGCTTGGTATTTAGTATGAAAATTTTAATTACGGGAGGAGCAGGTTATATAGGCTCAATGCTATCCAGAATGCTCTTAGAGAAAGGATACGAAGTAAAAATTCTTGATAGGTTCTTTTTTGGAAAAGATTCAGTTAAAGATATTGAGGATAGAGCAGAAATTTTTGAGGGCGATATAAGAAATTTTGAGCCAACTCTTCTTAAGGGAGTGGATGCAGTAATAGATATGGCGGCAATTTCTAACGATCCAAGTGGAGAGCTAGACCCAAACCTAACGTTAGAAATAAATTATAAAGGAAGAGTAAGAGTTGCTAAATTGGCAAAAAAGTATAAAGTTAAAAGATATATTCTAGCATCTTCTTGTAGTGTTTATGGATTTCAAGAAGGAATTTTAAATGAAAGCTCTGAAGTTAATCCATTAACAACCTATGCGAAAGCAAACGTTTTATGGGAAAATGAAGCTTTTCGATTAGCAAACAAAAATTTTTGCGTAACATCTTTGAGACAAGCAACTTGTTATGGGTTTTCTTATAGAATGAGATTCGATTTAGCTATAAATGGAATGGTACTAGGCCTTTTTAAAGATGGAAAAGTGTTTATAATGAAAGATGGGACTCAATGGAGACCTTTTGTCCATGTTAAGGACACGAGTGAAGCTTTCATAAAAGTTTTAGAAGCAGAGGAAGAAATTGTAAATAAACAAATTTTTAACGTTGGATCCAATGATCAAAATTTTCAAATTTTTTCTTTAGCAAAGCTTATATCAGAATCCCTTGATTTGGAATTTAATTATGAGTGGTATGGTTCTCCGGATAAAAGGAGTTATAGAGTTGATTTTAGCAAGATAGAAAAAGTGTTGGGTTTTAAACCGAAGTTTACCCCTCGAGAAGGTGCAAAGGAAGTTTTTGAGGCACTTAAAAGCAGGGTTTTAGATCCTACTGATTTAAGAACAATAACAGTTAAATGGTACAAGAATATTATTGATAAGTTAAAAATTTGAGGAGGTTGCTAAAATAAAAATTATTAATGCTTACTAATAGATATGAGCACTAGAAAAAAGTTAATATCCAATGCATTTTACCTTTTCTTAGATTGGCTCGTTGTAACCTTTATGGGATTCCTCTATTGGCTTATTGCAGGAAAAATGTTAATTCCTGAGGAATACGGGGTTGTTTCAACAGCTACAAACTTATCTATAATTTTATCGGGAATAAGTTTGTTAGGCCTAAACACAGCACTTTGGAAATTAATTCCAGAATATCAAGTTAAAAATAGAATGAAAATAAAACCTTTGATAAGGTTTGCTTTAAAAATAACTTTGGTTTCAAACTTGTTGCTGGCATTTTTTCTTTTGGTTTTGTCCTCTTTTTTACAGAACGTTTTGAAAATTCCATTGATTGCAATCTGGTTGGCAGTTTTGACTATTATTTTTTGTTCATTTTCTACACAATTCGGAACGATCATATACGGATTCCAAAATATGAGAAAATTTTTGGAGACAGACTGGTGGGGCCAATTAGCGAAAATAACTGTATCAGCAATTCTAATATTTCTAGGTTTTGGGTACTTAGGCCCACTTATTGGATTTTCGTTAGGAGTTTTTGTTTTATTCCTCCTGAGATTTTTCCAAGTTGATTTTAGAGGAAATAAAGAAAGTATAAACGGGAAAAAAATAATTCTTCATTATGCTTTGCCTGCTTTCGTAGCCAATTTAGCATGGATAATTTTTTTAAACGGTCAATACGTCCTTTTAACCGCTTTAAAATCACCCAGAGAAACCGGGATTTTCACTATTGCTATGATAATAACCTCACCAATTTTCGTAATTGGCAACACTTTAACTTCTGCCCTTCTCCCCTTAGCTTCAAAACTTTCTGCTAACCATGATTCAAAAAATAAAACTTCTCATCTAATAAAGCTTGTTTGTAGATATACACTTTTCCTTTCCTTTCCTTGCGCACTTTTTTTGATAATTTTTTCCAAACCTGTAATCCTAATATTTTCCAGGCCAGAATATTTAAATGCCTCTTCTCTTTTTCCAATTTTGGCAATAGGCTCTTTGATTTATGGTTTAGGTAATATATTTCTCAGTAACCTTTATGCTATAGGAAAGACGAAACTTAATAGGAATATAGTACTAGCAACAACTCTATTTTTTTTCGTACTTGCAATACCGTTAATTCAAAAATTCTCTTATTATGGCTTAGCCGTTGCTTATACTCTTTCAGTAACTTTTTTAACAATTTTAAGCTTTTTCTATCTAAGAAAATTTCTGAAAATTACTCTTTCTCTAATTGATGCGATGAAAATAATTTTTTCAAGTCTGGTTTCTTTCTCTTTCCTTCGTTTAGTTACGAATTTTACTTCAGGCCTTTTGATCGGGATTCTCTTAGCAATAGTGGCTGGAATTTTTTACTTAGCTTTATTGGTTCCGTTAAGATTCTATAAAAAAGAGGATGTGAAAAATTTAAGGTTTATTCTTTCAAAATCCCCTTTTCTGAAAAAGAAGCTTTTAAGTTTAATTCAGAAGATTATAAAATAAGATGAAAATATTCAAGAGGTTATTAAATCGAAGTATTTTTCTATCGATAAATCCAAAAAGCATTAGAAAAAATTTTCAAGGCAAAAGCTTATGTTTATAATATTCCAAGGAATAGAATTAGAGAAAAAACTAACTCGATGATTATTAAGCAAATAGTAACTTCTCTTTCTTCCATTCTTTTTAAATTCATTATGATATGAGTTATTGAGTAAATTTTATTTCCATAAGGAGGGTCGAGTTTTCCATCTTCATTTAATTTTCCTAAGCAACTTGCTTTAAATTTAGCTCTGGCTTTTAAGAAAAACTCTATTATAAAGGGAAATAAAACTATTATTCCAGCCTTTTCCATATTTCCAATTATCACTCCAGAAGCTACTAAAGAGCCAAGTAGGTAAGTTAGGGAATCTCCTGGCAAAATCTTTGCAGGAAACCAATTATACTCTACGAAACCAAGCAAAGAGGCAAAGGCCACGAGGAAAATTATCGCAGAAATGCTATTATGAAGAAGGGCAAATAAGCTCAAAGAGAGACAATAAACTAAACCCATGCCAGCTTCGCTTCCGTTAAAACCGCCTAAAAGATTTACTGCGTTGCTTGCCCCAACAATCCCGATTGGAATTAAAATTAAAGGATAAAATATTCCAAAATCTATAGTGCCAAGGAATGGTAGAGAAATGCTTGTTACACCAGCTTTCACAGCCATTAAAGGGATGGCTGCTGGCAAGGTTATTAATGGCTTAAGCCATTGTGGCAAGCCAACCCTTATATCAAATCCTTCTTTTGTCTCAACCATTTCCTTTTTAACTCCAATATCATCCAATAGGCCGACAAAAGTTATTATGAGGACTGAGGATACTACAGCGAGTAAATAAATTATTTCTATGCTTAAGCCGAATAAAAACGTTTTCATTCCAATATAACTTAACAATCCGGCTAAAATTCCTATTGCGACACAAACCCCACCAGAAGTAGGAAGTTTTGGTTTTTCTCTTTTATGCAAATCCAAACCAACTATTCCTGCTGCATACAAAAATTTCATAACATAGGGAGTGATTAAGAAAGTTGTTACAAAAGCTATTAATGCTGAAATTAATGAAATAATCATAAAATTTAAATGAATAGTAAATTTTAAATTTTTACTCAAATTTAATCCTATAGATTATATTCCCGTCGCAATATCCCCTGCTAAAGCATTCTTGCAAGCTTGGCCCATTCTCATAAATTTTTTCAAAATGTTTGGGATTTTTTTCCAAGAATTGTACAAACTCTGCATCATATTTTTCACTCAGGTGCTGATTTCTTAAATCTATGCTAAACTTTTGAATGAAAATATGAGTGATTCCGAGCTTTTTTGCAACTTCAAGTGTGTAATTAATATCCCTACTCAAAGCAATATCTGCAATATTTCCTATACAATTTCTTTGACAATTGTAAATTGCTCTGTGGGACCAAATTGTTATGAGCAAAGAGTTTTCGGGCACTTTATCAGGATTTGCTTTCACCCAGTTACATGCTTCAAAAAAACTGGGAGAAAATTGTTTAACTAATGACATAATTTCAAGTTTCGAATGAAAATTATAAAAGCTCAACGAAATTATCGGGATGAAAATTAATAAACCCAAATACTTATGAAGGGATGAAAGGAGTTGATAAACTTTTTCCAGAAATATGCTTGAAACTAAAGCTATAGGAGGAACCCATGCAAGAGTATATCTGGCTGTATCTTCTGCTCTTCCAGTCGAAACGTAAAAAATGCCTAAGAAAATCAGAAGGAATAAAGCTATGTAAGGAAGAAGCTCACTTTTTTCTTCGTATAACATAAAAATACCGAAGGAAAAACCTAAAACTGTTAGGATTAAACTACCATAAGAGAAGCTTAAATACTCAACAATTCCTAATCTATAAACATTTTGTTCCGTCCCTACTTGTTCAACCCTTCCTGCAAAGCTGTATTTCTCCTCAAAATTATCTAGGTTGCATTTTTCGAGTGAAAATAATTTTACAAATGGAAGGGAATAACAAGTCGGGTTTTTATAGTAATAATAATTTCGCAGATAAAGACCTCCTGAAATCACGAGGAAAATCAATATAAGAGGAAAATAAAGCTTGAAATTTTCCAAGAACTTTTTCGTTTTGAAATAGTCGTAAAGGAAAGAAAGGAAGATGAATAGAAAGTAAGCATAGCCGGGCGCTTTGGTTAAAGTTGCTAGTGATGCAAAAATTCCTGAAAGGAGTAAGTATTTCTTTAAATTCGTCTTTTTGTAGAGGAGGAATGTGAAGAAGAAAAGGGAGGAATAAAAAACAAAAAGTATGTCTGTATAAAAGAGAACAGAATATGTTACGAAAGAAGGTGTGGTGACAGAAATTATGGAAGAAATTATGGCAATTCTGGAATTGAAAAGTTTTTTAACTAATAGGTAAATAGAAATTCCTGTTAAGAATGAAATGAATGGTGTGAAAAATTTTATTATTGCCTCATGGAACCCAAAAATCAAGAACAAACTTCCCTCCAAAATATTCCAAAGTGGAGGTCTTGGATAACCTCCTGCTAATATTTTACTTCCTTCTATCTCGTCAAGGTAAATTGGATATTCTTTTCTTTCGGCCATCCATTGGGCAATTCTAGAATGAAATCCTTCATCACCAAAAGCTATGGGAGATTTTAAAGCAACCTGAAAATTTAGGTAAAAAACTAAGAGAAGAAAGATAGAAAGGAAAGCAATTTCCAAATTCTTAATGTTTATTTCTATTTCTTTTTGCATAATCAATAACTTATTGTTCAAAACTATAAATATTTCTTAGTTCTTGGAATAATTTCAGAAATACTTTCAAAACCTGCTATGAATTTATTTGCGTATCCAGTTTTAGGTATTTTCTTCCTTTTTTTCATAGTCTTTTTCCAATATTTTTTAAAAAAATCTTTTACTCCCTTAATTATAGCTTTAACTATTTCCCTTTTTCCAACTAGCGAGAAAAATATTAACTCAAATCCTATAGTTGAGAAGAAAAGTGGAAGCATCCAAACCAAATCTCTCATTCTTGCATTTTTAAACATGCTCATTAAACTGTTTCTAGGGTATAGATAAAATATCCATGACTCATAAA
>CAZPVR010000003.1:0-16373 GCA_964590365.1 uncultured archaeon | reverse complement strand
ACACGAATGGTAAATCCATCTTATTCTAATTAAAGTTCAAAAATTTAAATAAAAGTTTCTTAAGTAAAAAGTATGAGTATAAAAGAAAGAATAAAAAAAGCTATCTTGCCAAGCTTAATTTTAATGATAATAGTTTTTCTTTCTGTTTGGGTTAGGATTTCAACTTTAAAAAGTCCTACTGTGCTAGATTATGACCCTTGGTGGTTCTATAGATATGCTAAAATGATTTTAGATAATAATCTTAAAGTTCCATCTTGGGATTTGCAAAGTTTTTCCTTAACAGGAAGGTCTGTAGCACTTTTTCAAGGCTGGCCTTATACAATCATCTTTTTCTACTATCTTCTCAATTTCTTTTCTTCCATAGATTTTATGAAAGCTGCCATAATTTCACCTTTAATAATGGTTGCATTAATTCCAATACCTGCTTATTTCTTAGGAAAAACCCTAACAAATGAGCTTGGTGGCTTGGTTACAGCATTTTTCTCAGTTTTAGTGCCATCTTTCATAGGAGTGAGTATGGCAGGTTATTGTGACAGCGATGCTCCAGTAGCGTTTTACTTCTTTCTTTCTGTCCTCTCAATTTTACTTGCTCTAAAAAATAAAAAAATTCTTTTCGTTTTGTTTGCAGTAGTTTCAAACCTTCTTTTCGTATGGAATTGGGGTGGCGGATGGATAACTTCAATTTTATTGATAACTTTTTTAGTAGCTTTGCCTATATTCAGAATTTTTGAAAATTTCATTCACACTTTTTCTCTAAAATTTGACTTCAAAAAGATTTTTGAAGAATGGAGCAACGTTAATACTATAGTTTTTGCTATAATAGGGATTACCAGTGTTTTATCTTATTTTCTTTTTCATTCGACAATTTTCCATTCTTTTTTTGGTGGTTTAGCTTTCACTGGTTTAGCCGCTCTTACTAGATATTTAGTACTTTTTATTTCCTTTGCTTGGCTCGCATTTTCCACGTTTGTATTCGTTTCTTCAATTCCAAAAAAACCTTTCAAAGAAAAATTTTATTTCTCCTTCCTCATTTTAATTTCCGCTTTCATGTTCTACTTTCTCATTTCTTCCTATGGTTTAACTCCAATAAGACCACTTATAGTTAACATTTCTGTAGCAGAATTGCAGCCCATAAACATTTTTTCAAGCGAAGGCTTTTTCGCTGTTGCTGGAAGAACAGGCCTTCTTCCAACAGTTTTAGCCTTCGGACTTTTTGCTTTAGCTCTTTATAAAGTATGGAAGAAAGAGCAAATTTCCATAGAGGAAATTTTCTTTTTTGTATGGCTTTTATCGATGTTTTATCTAATTTCAAGGGGAGTAAGGTTTTCCTTACAATTTTCTATAGCTGCTTGTGTAGCTGCTGGTTATGTTATAGGCCATTATAAAAAATATCCAGAAGTTCTTTTGATAATATTAACTTTAGGCCTAATTTTTCTAAAGGATTATTTGGTTAAGAATCGCTTAGAGCTCTTAGGCTTTATTTTCTTTTTCTCCATTCCATTCATAGTCTTGTATAAAAAGGATGAAAAACTTATAAGAATTTTCATTTTTGGTTTATTCGTTTTTCAACTCATATTTTTCCTCTCTTCTTCCATTCAAGTAGGCCAAGCTTCCGGAATGGAAATAAGTCAGAATTGGTACGATGCCATGGACTGGCTTGTTAAAAATGCAGATAGCGATTCCTTAATAACAACTTGGTGGGACCCTGGCCATATTTTAGCAGGCTACAGCTATTATAAAGGAAAGCCTTTAAGGGTTCATGCAGACGGGGCGCATTGTGGCGATTGCTTTCCTTACAACCATGATGTGAGAATAAGGGATATGGGAAGGATTTTTTCTACTAGCAACGAAAGCGAAGCAATAGAAATTCTTAAGAAGTATAAAGAGTTAACGAATGAACAATGTAGTAAAGCGAAAGAAACATTTCCTCAAATGCCTCAGGAGGCTTGCAGGCCGGTAAGCGATTTTTATATCATCGCATCTTCTGATTTAATAGGAAAATATTTCTGGCTAAGTTGTTTTGGAAGCTTTGATTACGAACTCTGGGAAAAAACAAACGGACAAGAATGGAAATGTGATGGGAGGAATTTCCTAGTCCTTCCTTTCTCAGGACAGGATAATTACGGTAATTTAATATACGGTAATATTTTGGTCTTAACATTGAAAAATGATAGAATCGTTGGGGTAATAAATGTGCCTCAACAAGGAATAAGGAATGCTCTGGTAAAAGAAATAATTTACTACTCCCAAGGGCAGGAGATAATTTATAAAAACGAAACTTATGAGATAGAGGGAACGGTTTGGGTAGACCCAAGCTTTGGAGTAGCCATTTACATGGACCCAAAAGTGAGAAATTCAATTTTTACGAACATGTTTTTCTTTAACGGAAGAGATCTAAAAAATTTTGAATTGGTTTATTCAAACCCTGAAGTTAAGATTTTTAAGGCTCGTCTAGAATAATTAAATATGGCAGAATTTTTTACTCTTTCACCTTTTGAAAGAATTTTAAAGAAAGCAGGAGCTAAAAGGGTTTCAAGAGGAGCGATGGAAGAATTCGCTAACGTAATGGAGGAAAAAATTTTTGAAATAGCAAAGGAGGCTGCTTTACTCGCAAAGCATGCAGGAAGAAAGACGATTTTTGATTCAGATGTAAGACTTGCAAGGAAAAAGCTTAATTTATGAATTTTACCTTTAATATTGTATGCTGGAAAAAATTATAGAAATTCTTGAGAAGAGAACAGGCTTGAGCAAAGAAGAATTGAATAGGAGGATAGAAGAAAAGAAGAAGGAATTTTCAGACCTTCTTTCGAAAGAAGGAGCAGCGTTTCTTGTTGCTAAAGATTTGGGCATCGAGCTTAAAGAAGAAACTTTTCTTGAAATAAAAGATTTGGTTGCTGGAATGAAGGGGGTTAATTTAATAGGAAGAATATTCAAAATTTCTGATGTTTTTGAATTCGAGAGAAGGGATAAAAGTAAAGGGAAGGTTGTGAATGTTTATATAGCAGACCCAACAGGATTCGTTAAATTGGCCTTATGGGATGAAAATGTTGATTTGGTAAGAAAGGAAATTAAAGTTGGAGATGTTGTTAAAATAAGGAATTGTTTTACGAGAGAAAACATTTTTAGCGATATAGAAATATCTTTGGGTAAGTATGGGAAAATAGAAAAGGCGGAAAAGGATTATGGTCTTCCTTCTGCAGAGGAATTAGAAAAAAGATTTTTAAGCTTGCCTGAAAGGAAGGAAATTAAGGATTTGAAGGAGGGAATTTACGAAGTAAAAGGGAATATAGTACAAATTTTTAAAGGCAAATACCTTTTCAACATTTGTCCAATTTGTAAATCCAGCATTAAGTTTAACGGAAAGTTTGAGTGTAGCGATCACGGCGAAATAAATCCTGAAAAAGCTTTAGTCATAAGCGGTATTTTAGATGACGGAACTTCTACTATAAGGTTTGTTTTATTCAGGGAGGAAGCAGAAAAAATTATAGGCTTGAAAACTGGAGAGCTGATTGAGTTAAGCGATGAAGAGAGAGAAAATGTAATAAAAGAAAAGCTTTTGGGGATGGAAGTTATTTTCGTCGGAAAAGTTAGGATGAATAAAATTTTTAATAAACTTGAAATTATTGTTAGCAAGGTTAAAGATTTAGATTTGAAGGAGGAAAGTAGAAAGTTGTTAGAAAAAATTAATCTATTTACCGCTTGAGTGGGAAAACAATAGGAAATATATTTATATAGAATGAAAACAAATATGGGGAAAAAGAAAATGGAAAAGGAAATTAAGCTTGAAGATATTCCTGGGGTTGGTGAAAAAATTGCTAAAAAACTTAGGGAAGTTGGTTTCTCTGAACCAATGAGTATTGCAGTTGCCTCACCTTCCGAGCTTGCTGCAATAGCCGAAATTGGGGAGGCCCAAGCAGCAAAAATAATAAATGCAGTTAGGCAAATGTTAGAAATTGGCTTCGAATCTGCTGATAAAATTTTGGAAAGAAAGGAAAAGGCGTTAAAAATTACTACTGGGAGTAAAAATTTAGATGACTTGCTTGGTGGGGGTGTGGAAACTCAAGCGATTACTGAAACGTATGGTGCCTTTGGTTCTGGAAAATCACAATTAGCGTTTCAATTGGCTGTTACAGTTCAATTACCAAAAGATAAAGGGGGATTGGAAAGAGGCTGTTTATTTATAGATACGGAAAACACTTTTAGTCCCCATAGGATAATTGGAATTGCAAAAAGATTTAAGCTCGACCCCCAACAAGTTTTGAAGAATATATACGTGAGCAGAGCTTTTAATAGCGAGCATCAAATGTTTTTGGTTGAAAAAGCTGTTGATATAATACCCGAAAAAAACATAGGCCTAATAGTAATAGATTCTCTTACTTCTCATTTTAGAGCAGATTTTATAGGAAGAGCTGAGCTTGCTGAAAGACAGCAGAAGCTAAATAAGCATTTACACCAGTTACAAAAACTTGCAGACGCTTTTAATTTAGCAGTTTATGTTACAAACCAAGTGATGGCAGATCCATCAGTAATCTTTGGCGATGCAACAAGAGCAGTCGGAGGCAATGTTCTGGCCCATCTTTCAACTTATAGGATCTACTTGAGAAAGGGAAAAGGTGGGTTAAGAATAGCTAGGATGGTTGATGCACCAAATTTACCGGAGGCAGAAGTAGTTTTTAAGATAACAGAAGAAGGGATAAAAGACCCATAAATTTTAACTCTAAACTTAATTTTATGGAAGTAATTTACAGAGGAGCAGAAAGCATAATTTACTTAAGCGAAATGGAAGGAAGAAAGGTCATAATAAAGGAAAGAATTAAGAAGGGCTATAGGATAGAATGTTTGGATGAAAAATTGAGGAAGGAGAGAACTAAAAAGGAAGTAAGGCTTTTAAGAAGCGCAAGGGAGTGTGGTATATTAACGCCTCAAATTTTAGAAGTAAGTGATAATAAAATTGTCATGGAATTTGTGGATGGAGTAAGGGTGAAGGAATTTTTGAACAGCGCAAATAAGGAAGAAATAGAAAGAGTTTGTTTTGAGATAGGAAAGCTAATAGGAAAATTGCATTCAAATAAAATAGTGCACGGCGATTTAACAACTAGCAACATGATTTTGAAAGAAGGAAAAATTTACTTCATAGATTTTAGCCTTGGAAATTTTTCGAATAGAATAGAAGATTATGGAGTCGATTTGAATTTGCTTTACGAAGCCTTAAGGTCCACTCATTTTAAAATTTTAGAGATTTGTTGGAACAAAGTAATCGAAGGCTATAGAACAGAATTTAGTAATGCAGATAATGTTCTGAAAAAGGTTGAAGAAATAGAAAAAAGGGCAAGATACATGGAAAGAAGTTAAGTTTTATATTCCTTAATTTCGCTTTTATTTAATATGCTTGGAAGGCTAAAAGGGAAAGATAAGATTGAAACTGTTGAGAACATTTTCATACTACTTTTGTTTCTGAGCGGGGCAATCCTATCTTTTGGTATAGGTTCAACTATAATTACCCCAAGAGGATGGCCTGTCGTTTTAGCTATGGTAGGAAGTTTAGTATGCTTTGTTTTTACATTAGCTTTATTAATTCTCTGGCTTATTAAGGATTTAAAGGGTGAATGAATGGGCAAACAAAAAACTGGAAAACATGGAAGTAAGAAACCTCCTGTAAAAATAATTCCAAAATGGTTGAAGCTTAGTAAAGAGGAAGTTGAGGCCTTAGTAGTTAAACTTGGGAAGGAAAAATTTCCTTCTTCTCAAATAGGAATGATTTTAAGGGATACGTACGGAATACCGGATGTAAAAGCCATAACAGGTAAATCGATTTCACAAATCTTAAAGGAAAACGGTCTTTATCCAGAAATTCCAGAAGACCTACTTTTCCTGCTTAAAAAAGCTGTAAGATTGAGGGAACATTTGAGCAAGCACAAAAAGGATAAGGTCTCAAAGAGAGGTTTAGAGCTCTTAGAATCAAAAATAAGAAGGTTGGCAAAATATTACGTAAAGAAAGGTATATTGCCAAAAGGTTGGACTTATTCGCCAGAGGAGGCAAAGCTCATAGTGCAGAAGTGATGATATGGTTAAAGGAAAGAAGAAAGATTGGTTTCTGATTATAGCTCAACCTTTTGGAAAAGAGGTTGGGAAGACTCTAGCCGAAGAAGCAGATCAGCTGATAGGAAGGAGGATTTCAGTTCCTTTAGTAGAGCTAATAAACGATTTCAATAAGTATTACATGAAGTTTTACTTTAGAATTAAGAAAATTGAAGGAAATAATGCGATTGCAGAATTTGATGGCTCTGAATGCTTGCGTGATTACATATCAAGAATGATAGTTAGAAGGGTTAGAAGAATTGATGTTATTCAGGACCTTAAAACAAAAGATGGAAGGAAAATAAGAGTTAAAAGTTTGGTTGTTGTCTCAAAGAGAGTGAAAAGCACGATGGAAAAAACTATAAGGAAGAAAGTTGAAACGCTCATGGAAGAAGAGGTTAAGAATTCTACTTTGGAAGAATTTATTCAAAAAATAATTTCTGATGAAATAAAAAATAAAGCTATAAAGGAAGTTAGCAAAATTTATCCAGTAAGGCATTTTGAAATAAGAAAGACGGAGGTTTTAAGCTAAAGAAATTATAAGGCTTACTAAAATTATTGAAAAAGTTAAAATCGATATAAAATTGGAATAAAATCTCCCCCTAGTTTTAAAAATTCTTTCCATCAAAGCTTCGCAAGCCAATCCACCATCTAAAGGTTTTAGCGGTAATATGTTAAATACTCCAACTAAAATGTTAAGTATCAAAATCCAGCTAAATAAGCCTGGACTGAAAGGTGAAAAAAGAGGGGAACCGAAAATCCATTCGAGAAGTTTTAAAAGAAGGGGGTCTGGTTTTGAGTAGCTCCCCTTAAACCTTATTTCATTACCCCTTAACTCTATTCCTATATATCCTCTTTCTGGGTCTGCGGGATGGCTTATAGCTTTTATTTCATAAGTGTTAAATTCAGTTTCAATCCTAACTGTTTCGTTTGGTTTAACCTTTATCATAGCATCTATAAATTCATAAATGTTTCTCGTTCTCTCATCATTAACGCTTAAAATTGTACCATAAAGTTTTGCTTGGCTTGCAGGTGTGTTCTCTATAACTTCATAGTTTATCCCAACAGGCTCAAGAAAAAGATTTACTATCCTGAAAAGGGAGAATGAAATTAAGAATATAATTCCTGCTGCCACAAAATTTCCAAAAGAGCCTGAGGCATACACTTTCAGCTTAGTTAAAATCTTGCTTTTTTTAAGTTGTTCTTCATCCGGCTCAACAAAAGCTCCTGGGAAGATTAGAAATAGAAATACCCCAAAACTTTTTATTTTTATTCTTTCTGCTCTTGCAACTAAAGCATGAGAAAGTTCGTGGGAAAAAAGAATTGTGAGAATAGAAATTATCCAATACCCAATTGGAACACCCATGATGTATGGAAAAGGATATCGAATACCAGGAATTTGTGGAAGGACTAAACCAACGCTCGGTAATGCTTCCTGAGGATGGGTTATAGAAAAATAAAGATTTTGGACTAGCATGAAAAAACCAAATAAGGATGCGCCAGCGCAAATGAAAATTGCAATAAATCCGTAAATCCTAAAAAATTTTTCATACTTTTTTGCTATTTCATCTATTTTCCTTTTAAACCTCTTTGTTCTTTTTATTAAAATTAAATACTTCAACTCTATTTCCTTTCTGTTTTTTATAGCTAGAATTAGTACAAAAGCTAAAAAAATTATGAAAAATACAAGGTCTATCATCTAACTCACTTATTATAATTGTTTAAACAAAAATTAATTTAAGCTCGAATATAAATTGTATTAGTGATTCTGTGGCGGTCGAAGAAATTAAGAAAATAATTAAAAGGGATGGAAGAATAGTTGATTTTGATAAAGAGAAGATAGCGAATGCTATTTTTAAAGCGGCAAAGGCTGTAGGCGGAAGGGATAAAGAACTAGCTTCTAGGCTTGCAGATCAAGTAGTTTCTCTTTTAAAGGAAAGGTTGAAGCCAGGAGAAATTCCCACTGTAGAACAGGTTCAGGATTTAGTTGAAAAAGTTTTGGTAGAAAATGGGCATTACAGAACAGCCAAAGCCTATATACTTTATAGAAAAGAAAGGACTTTGATAAGGGAGGAGAAAAAAAGGATTTTGCAGAAGGATTTTATCGATGATATAGATAAAAAATTTTCTCTAAATGCAATCCAAATTCTTGCATCTCGCTATTTACAGAGGAATGAAGAAGGAAAAATAATAGAGTCGCCAAAACAGCTTTTTGAGAGGGTTGCTGCGTTGATAGTTATTCCTGACATACTCTACGATGAAAAAGTTTTTGATAAAAACGGAAAACAAGAAGTTCATCCAAAAGAAGAGTTTAACCCAGAAGAATATGAAGGGAAGCTTGGTATTGGTGATGTAAAGTGGAATAAATGGCATTTAGAGAGGATGAAGTATTTGTACGATGAACTCAATTCGCAAGGAAAGATGAAAGTAAGTTGGAGCGAGTTTTTGAAAATGGTTGAGGATAAACATTTTGAAAAATATTATCAAAATTATTTGGACTATTTCAACCTTATGGTTGAGAAAAAATTTTTACCAAATTCCCCAACTTTATTTAATGCCGGAACGAGGTTAAATCAGTTATCCGCATGTTTTCTAGGTTCTCAGCCTATAATTACATTAGATGGTGTTAAAGAGATAGAAAATGTGAAAGTTAATGATTTTGTCCTTACGCACGAAAACAGATTTAGGAAAGTTAAGCAAATCTTTAGAAGAAATTATTCCGGTTTCATATACAGGGTTGATGTGGAGAAGTTGATTCAACCAACTTTATTAGCAACGCCAGAACATCCGATTTATGCCATTAAAAAAGAGAATCTTATTTGTAAGAGAAGTTCCAATTTTCTTTGTAAAGGTACTGCTTTTAAACGTTGTTCAGCAAAAGAACTTCAATATGCTGAAAATTGGAATAATCAGCTTTTGGACATTGCTCAATGGATTCCTCTTAGCGAGTTAAGAGAAGGGGATTTCGTCGAAGTTGCTTTTCCAAAAGAAGTTGTGGACAAGCAAGTTATAGATTTGATGGAATACATACCAAAAGGAGGGTACGTTGAAATTGATGGGAAAAATTATAGAGCTTATCCAATTAAAAGATTTGTTGAAATAGATGAGGAATTTATGTTGTTGGTTGGGTATTATTTAAGCGAAGGATGTTCTGATGGAAGATGTTTAAGGTTTACATTTTCATCAAACGAGCTTGATGTAGCAAAAGAAGTTATAAAAATTCTCTCTAAAAAGTTTGGGATAAAAGCTAATTCTATAGAATTAGCTTTAACTAGAAGCTGGCTTTCTATTAAAGTGCATTCTAAAATACTTGCAACGTTCTTCTTAAAGCTTTTTGGAAAAAGTTTTTCATCTAAAAAAATACCATCCTGGATGCTTCTCTTACCTCCTAGTAAACAGAAATATTTGTTGATCGGACTTTTTAGGGGCGATGGAACGTTAATAGTAAATAAAGGAAGCGTTCAAGCTAGGCTCGTATCTGAAAATAAAGACTTGATTTATAAATCATTCCTTATGTTCTTAAGGCTGGGAATTGTGCCAAAAATAGGAAAGGCTACAAAACTTTCTCATTCCTCTCCTTTCCACCTTACAATTTCGAGCGACGGTTTAGAATTTATAAATGAAACTTTTAAGGTGGAATTCGAAAAGAAGAGAAGTCATTTCAATTACATAAAAATAGGAGAAAAAATATTTTTAAGGGTAAAGAGAATTGAAAAACAGCCGTTTCTAGGTACAGTTTATAACTTAGAAGTTGAGGAAGACAGCTCTTATGCCGCAAATTTTGTTGGGGTGCATAATTGTTTTGTTTTAAACATAGATGACAATATGCCATCTATAATGGAAGCTGCTAAAGACGCTGCTTTAATATTCCAATCAGGAGGGGGGATAGGAATAAACTTTTCGAAGATAAGGCCTGAGGGCGATGTAGTTAGCTCGACAGGAGGAATAGCTAGTGGTCCGATAAGTTTTGCAAGGATAATCGATGTAATTACTGATGTTGTAAAGCAAGGGGGTAAAAGAAGAGGAGCTTGTATGGGTATTTTGGAGATTTCTCATCCGGATATTGAAAAATTCATAGCTGTAAAAGAAACTCCTGGAATGCTAGAAAACTTTAACCTTTCAGTTTTAATCTTTCCAGATTTTATAGAAGCTTATTACAAGGATGAAAATTATCCGTTGGTAAACCCAAGGGATGAAAAAGTTTGGAAATATGTTAAAGCAAAATACTTAATGGACTCGATAGCGATGAGCGCATGGAGAACAGGCGATCCTGGTGTTATTTTCTTCGATAATTTAAACAAAAGAAATGTTTTGATTAAGGCAAAGGGGCCTATAAGAGCGACTAACCCATGCGTGACTGGAGATACTTATGTAGTAACAGATTACGGGCTAGTTGAGGCTAAAGAGCTTAAAGAAGGAATGAGAGTTCTTACTTTAGATGGATGGTGTGAAATAGAAAAAGTGATAGATAATGGAGTTAAACCAATACTTAAAATAGAACTTCAAAACGGGATAGAAATTAAAGTAACAGAAGATCACGAGCTCTTAACAGAAAATGGATGGAAGCAAGCTAAAGAGCTTAAGAAGGGGGAAAAACTTAAGATAGTGATGGATTATCCTCAATTTTCTAAGGCCAATTTTGATTATCCTGAAGAAACGGCAGAATTCTTGGGATTTTGGTGTGGGATTAGTAATTCCTTTTACAATGTTGCGCTTCTCCCCAAGAAAGACTTGGAGTTTGAGGAATATTTAAGAGAAATTAGTAGCTTAATTTCTGAAAATTCTCGCTTCATTCATGACGGAGGCCAGTTCAAATTAAATGTTAATCCGAAAGATTTTGCAGAATTTATAGGGCGTTTTGATTTAAAGCTTAGCTCAAGCGAAAAAAAGTTAGTTCCTAAGCTAATACTTCAAGCTCCTAAAAACTTTCAAAAGGCATTTCTCAGAGGCATTTTTTCTTTAAACGGAAGAGTATACAATTCTAAAGGTTCGGTGGCAATTTCCCTATCTTCTTCCTCTAAGAAATTCCTTCAACAAATTCAACTGATTTTACTCGGTTTTGGTATACCATCTACTTTAATTAAGGAAAGAAGGAGAAATATTAAAGGCGAAACTCATGCCATTAAAGGAGCATGGAGATTATTAATAGACGGTTGGGGAGCAAAGAAGTTTGTAGAAGAGATAGGATTTAGAGGGAAAAAACTAGAAAAATTCTTAAAGCTAGTTAGTGGGGAAAAATTTTACATCGCTCAAAAAAATTCTGAGTTTGTTCCTATTAAATCGATAAGTAAATGTGGAAAGGAAAGAGTTTTTGATGTGAAAGCACCCCCTGCTTTTTGCTGGATAACTAATGGGCTCTACAGCAAAGATTGTGGCGAAGAACCTTTATATGAATATGAATCTTGTAATTTAGGCTCAATAAATCTTTATGCTCACTTTAAAGAAGATGAAAACGGAAACAAAGTTTTCGATTGGGACGATTTAAAAAGAACTATAGATATTGCGACTCAATTTTTGGATAATGTAATAGATGTGAACAAATTCCCCTTTGAAAAAATTGAAAAAACTACGAAAGCTTCAAGAAAAATTGGTTTAGGAATAATGGGATTGGCCGACGCTCTATTCGCCATGAAAATTCCTTATAATTCAGAAGAGGGTTTTGAAATGATGAGGAAGATTATGGAATTCGTAACTTTCAACGCAATGCTCAAATCTTGTAAACTTGCAGAAAAAAGGGGAGTTTTTCCGCTCTACTCTCAATCTTCCTATCCGAATGATTTGCCGATAGAAGGATTTTATCAAAAGGAAATTTGGACCCAGGATTGGAATAGGGTTGTAGAAGAAATAAGGAAAAATGGGATAAGAAATGCAGAAGTAACAACTTTAGCCCCTACAGGAAGTTTATCAATGCTGTGCGATGTTTCTTCTGGCATAGAGCCTCAGTATGCTCTCGTTTTTGAAAAAGTTGTAACCATAGGAAGCTTTTATTATACTGATTTGGAGTTTGAAAATCAATTAAGGCTTGCAGGCTTGTATGAAGATGAAATTTTAAAGAAAATTAAGGAAAACGGAGGAAGCGTTCAAGGCTTAAAAGAAATACCAGAAGAAATTAGAAAGGTTTTTGTTACAGCTTTAGACATACCTTGGTGGGATCATGTAAGAGCTCAAGCAGAAATTGGAAAATGGGTTTGTGCAGCAACTAGTAAAACGATAAACATGCCAAACTGGGTTGTTCCAGAAGATGTAAAAAATGCTTTTCTGTTTGCTTACAAGCTTGGATGTAAAGGAATAACAATATATAGGGATGGTTCAAAGCCAAAGCAAGTTCTGTATTCTCCTCCTGCAGAAGTAAGGAATAGACAGAAGGAAGTTATGAAGCTCATTAAGAACAGAACTTTGGAAATTATGGAAAAGGTTGGAATAAAAGTTCCTGAGTTCTGGAATTATGAGGAAGAGGGGCCTAAAAAATCAGTAAAACTTTTAAAAAAGGATGTTTGCCCAGAATGCGGTTCTCCGAGATTGGTTGAGGAAAGCGGTTGTATAAAATGTTTAGACTGTGGCTGGAGTTATTGCATAGTTGGTTAAAACATTCCTGTTAAAACGCTATAGATACCTTTTAAAACCATTAAATAACCAACGATTTTTAAAATTTGAATGCCAAAAGGGGTTAAGATTAAAGAAAAGAAGGAAAGAATGTCAATTAAACCAAGGAGGAATATTAATATCTCACCTTCTAGTAGAGAGGGAACTGAAATAATACCTTTTATAAGACAGAATATTGCAATGTAAAAAGCTATCATCGAGCTGGAAGGAAAGATTATAAGAATTCCCGCAATTATATCAATCAGACCCAAAATCGAAACTATCATTAAATTATTATTAAAAAAACAAATAAAATAAAGAGGTGGGAATTTTGAAAGTGAGTGTTGATAAGAAAAAATGTATTGGTTGTGGGTTGTGTGCAAGTATTTGCCCAGAAGTTTTCAGGCTAGGGGAAGATGGAAAATCGGAAGTTGTGAATCCTGAAGGATGCGACGAATGCGATTGTAAGTCTGTGGCAGAATCTTGTCCGGGAGGAGCAATTAAACTTAGCTAATTTTTTTCCATTTTGTTCCTTCTGGTGTATCTTCCAACAAAATTTTAAATTTATTTTTAATTTCTTCTCTTATTCTATCCGCAGTTTCAAAATCCCCTCTTCTTCTTGCTTCTTCCCTTTCTTTTATCAATTTCTTCACTTCTTCAGGGAGTTCTTCCGGTTCGATTTTTGGAATTATTTGAAAAAGTTCGCCAAGCTCGTATATGATTTTTTTACCAGTTTCCAAATCTTTAACAGAAAATTTTCCTTCATTTATTCTTTTGTTTATAAGCTTGATAATCTGGAAGAAATAGGTTAAAGCAAGCGGAGTATTTAAATCATCCAGTAAGCACTCAATAAATTTTTTTCTCAATATTTTTAACTCCTTTACAAAAAAACTTTTCTTTCTTTTGCACTCTCTAATTTTTTCTTCTATAAGTTGCAGAATACTTCTTATTTTTTCAACTTTTTTCTTTGCTATTTCTAAATTTTTCTCGTTATAGTCCAACGGTTTCCTGTAATGAGTGCTTGCTATCCATAACCTTATAACTTCTGGGCTGTATTTCCTAAGAACATCTTCTACTCTTACTATATTACCCAAAGACTTACTCATTTTTACTCCATCGATAGTTAACAAACCTGTATGAACCCAATACTTCACGTAAGGCTTTATGCCAGTTGCTCCTTCAGCTTGCGCAATTTCTGCTTCATGGTGAGGAAAAGCTAATTCTATCGCACCTCCATGGATATCGTATTGTGGGCCAAAATATTTTAATGCAATAGCAGTATCCTCTATATGCCAGCCGGGGAATCCCAAACCCCATGGAGATTCCCACTTTAGAATGTGCTCAGGCTTTGCTTTTATCCATAGTGCAAAATCCTTTGGATCCTTTTTATCTGGCTGGACCTCAACCCTTGCACCAGCTATTAATTGCTTAGGAATTTTTTTAGAAAGTTTCCCATAATCTTTAAATTTCGATACTTCAAAGTATACATTTCCTTCTTGCGTTACGTAAGCATAACCTTTTTTAATCAAAGTAGAAACTTGGTCTATTATTTCCTTTATATGCTCTGTTGCCCTCGGCATTAAGTCAGGCTTTTTAATTCTCAACTTTTCCATAATATCAAGCCAATGCCTGAGATAGAATTCAGCAATTTCCATAGGATGTTTTTTCTCTTCCTTAGCTTTTTTAATTATCCTATCCTCCCCTGTATCCAGCAAATGGCCAACATCTGTAACGTTTTGCAAATAAGTTACTTTGTAACCTAAAAAATTGAGAAATCTTACTAAAGTATCGTAGAAACAATAAGTTCTTGCATGGCCCAAATGAACATAATCATAAACAGTTACACCGCAAACAAAGAGTTTAACTTCCTTGTCCTTTAAAGGCTTAAATATTTCCTTTTTCTTGCTCATTGTGTTAAAAATTTTAAGTTTCATGGAATCATCCTAAAAAGGAAAAGCTCGGGACGGGATTTGAACCCGTATGCGTCGGTCTCAACCTATCATTATTCAAAAGACCGACTGCAGCCGACTGCCTAACCAGGTTCGGCCACCCGAGCTCTATTCCATTAAAAATGCTCCTCCATTTATATCTTAAAACAGCTTTTAAAAATTTTTTGCGAGAGCAAAAAACAAATTCAGAGTTTAAAGCAAAGGCTATCGCCCACTTTTACACCAAATTAATTTATATGCTTCAGGTTAAAAAAGTTTTTGATTGTATTCAAGCCTGAATTTTATGAAGGAATAAAAAAATAATGTGAATGAAATTAAAGAAATTAGAATGGTAGCTAAAACCATCTTTGTTTATATAACAAACCCAAGTAAAAAGCATGCGGAAAAAATTGCTTTACATCTTTTAAATAAAAAGCTGATAGCTTGTGCTAATATTTTTCCCGTTCAAAGTCTTTATTTTTGGAAAGGAGGAATTGAGAAATCGAAAGAATATGTTTTGATAGCAAAAACTATAAAAGAAAATTTTGAGAAAATTAAAGAAGAAGTTAGAAAAATTCACGAATACAAAATCCCGCTGATAGCAAAAATAGAAGTTGAAACAAATGAAGAATATGAAAATTGGATTAAGGAAGTGATTTAGTGGGCCACATTTACCTTTACACAGGGACAGGTGCAGGTAAAACTACCAATGCTTTAGGACTAGCTTTGCGTTCAGTTGGCCACAAACACAAAGTTGTGATAATACAGTTTTTAAAATACTGGAAAAGTACTGGCGAATATAAGATAAAGGATAAACTTAAGCCGTATTATGAAATTTATCAATTTGGAAGACCTGGCTGGTTTAAGCTTGATGGTTCACCTAAAGTTTATAGGTTTGGAAAAAAGAAATTTATCGTTAGAAATTTAAGCGACGCAGATAAACTATTTGCAAAAAAAGGCCTTGAGTTTGCAAAAAAAGTTGTTAGGGAGAAAAAACCTCACTTGTTAATTCTGGACGAAATAAACTTAGCTTTGCATTGGAAACTTCTGGATATAAAAGAAGTGATTAAATTTTTGAAATCCATTCCCAAGAAAACGGATGTTGTACTCACAGGAAGATTCGCTCCCAAGGAACTCTATAAAATTGCAGATTTTGTTAATGTAATAAAGGATGTCAAGTTTCCTAGGAAAATTCCTACTAAAAAAGGAATTCAGTACTGAACCCCTTCCTTTATTTGTTTCCAAATTTGCGGTAAATGTGAAAATGTGTAAATGTAGATGATGGAAAGAATAGAAATGAATAAGGTTCCAAACATTAAAGCAATGTAATCTGCCTCGCCCATCCCCACGCTCCTTGCATAATAATCTATGGAAAGAAGAGTAAAGATCATGTTTATAAAAACAGCAAAGCATATTAAGGAAAGAGCAAGATTCATGATAATCTTTTACTATTTTTAATTAAAATAAAAACTAAAAAATTATCATGAAGAAGCGCTTAATAAGAATGGAAGAAATTGTTGATGATATAATTTATTTTTCACTTTGGGCATTCCTTTCTGTTTTAGCCACTTTCATTTTTGACATTCATCACAGCTTTTATCAAGATAATTTGTTCCCGCTTAAATTTATTTTTAAGTCGAAAATTGTTTATTTGATTAGCGCATTAGCTGGCGGAATTTTAGGTCTTGTTTGGACAAAATTTTTCATTTTTGCGCTCCAGCAAAATACTTTTGGTAAAATAAGAAAAGTTTTAAAATTTTTCAAAATAAAACTGTGAAATTGTTA
>CAZPVR010000002.1:27187-37435 GCA_964590365.1 uncultured archaeon | reverse complement strand
AGAAAACCTTTCAACAGCTTCTTTTGCAACGGGTCCTTTTATTATAGTTCCCTTCGGAGTTCCTTTTTCATCAACTATTACAGCTGCATTATCTTCAAACTTAACTCTTAAGCCGTTTGGTCTTCTATACTCAGCTTTTTGCCTTATTATAACAGCATAAACAACTTGCTTTCTAATTTTCACATCACCTTCTTTTACGCTGCATTTAACCATATCTCCAACTCCTGCTTTGGGTTGTCTTCTCCTCTTTCCCTTATACCCTAAAACTGAAATTATTTCTAAAATCTTAGCCCCTGTATTATCCGCGCAATTTATATAGCTACCTACATTCAACGCTTTTGTAATTTTCGCTTTAACTGCTTTCATTTTTCTCACTTTCTTTTAATCCTTTAGCAACTTCTTCTCCTTTTTTCGTAATTTGTAAAGTATAGCCCCCCTTATAATTCAATCTTATAGCATAACCACACTTTTCCAGAATTTTTGCATAGCTGTTTGCACCGTATAAAGCTTTATCTCTTTCCCTTTTAGATACGTAAGGAAATTTTTGATCAACAATTGTAGCTATCTCTTCTTTCGTTAAACCCCCTTTTTTATTCAATTCCAAAATTATTTTTACAAAAGTAGGGTCTAAAAAACTCATTTTTTCCCACCTTCTAAAACCTCTATAACAACAAAACTTTTAGTTTTGCTTAAAGGCCTGCACTCAGCAATCCTTACTTTATCCCCTTCTTTTGCGTTTATACATTCTGGATTATAAGCAGAAATTCTCGACCTCCTTCTTTCATACCTCTCATACTTTGGAACGTAGTGAAGATAATCCCTTTCAATTATAACAGTTCTAGGTGTTTTTGCAGATACTACAATACCTTCTAAGATTTTTCCCCTTATCTTAAGATGACCGTGAAACGGGCATTTTTCATCTTTACATTCCTTTTCTGGAAATTTCACATCTATTCCTATGTCCTTTTTCATCCCATCCCCTTCGCTAAAGTTATAATTATTTATTAAAGGCTAAAACTATAAAAATAAATCAATTTACCATCTCTTAAATTTCTTTTTTATTCTATCCTCAGGCCTTCCTACAAGTATTTCCCCATAAACCTGAACTTTTGTTTCGTCGGGCAATGTAAATAAGAATACGCATTCTTTCTTTGGAATTATTTTTTCCTTTTTATCCTTTGTTTCTATTTTAAAAGTATTATAAGTTTCGTCTATTATCCTGCCTTCTAAATTCTTTAAGCTAAGATTTTTACTTTCTTTTATTTTTACCTTTAATCCGATAAGCTCATGTCTTACTAGGTTTTTCGGTGTTATGGGCATTATAATGAATTTCCATTTTATATTATTTCTATTTGTTCTTCGCTGTATCCAAGCTTTATCAGCATTTCTTTTACTTTATTTCTATGATCCCCTTGCAACTCTATATGGCCTTTTTTAACAGTCCCTCCACAACCAAACTGAGACTTAAACTTAGAAGCAATTTCCTTTGCATTTTCCTTTATTCCTTCTATTATCGTAGTCGGCTTCCCGAACTTTCTCTTTTCTACATAAACTTTTATTTTCTCCGCTTCCCTTTCTATGGTTTTACATATGCACAATTCTAAAGGCAGTCCACATTTTTGGCATATAGCACTCATTTTTGTTTCTTACCCTCTTTTTTAATAGTTAACAACCTAGCTATAGTTCTTTTCAACTCCCTAATTTTTCCAGGATTTTTAACAGGCCTCCCCATTTTCACGTTTGCCATTTCTTTCATCAACTCAAGCCTTAATTCAGAAATCTTTCTATCTATTTCTTCTGGTTTCATCCCTCTTATTTCTTTAGCTCTTAAAATTGCCATTCTAACACCAAAAAGAAAATTATGAGGATTCACTACCTTCCTCCTTTTTCTCTATTTCTTCTCCAGGTTTAAATTCTTTTCCCTCCAACCCCTTTTCAAACAAAAGCTCTTTGGGAGCCTCCTTCATTATCTCAACTTTAACCCCAACTATACCAGGCTTAATCATAGCTTGAGCACTTCCAACATCTATTACTCTTTCTCTGTATTCCCCAGAATGAAGTATGAAACCTTTCCTGAATTTTTGAAATCTTGATCTTTCCACACCTGCAAGCTTTCCGGCAATCCTTATTTCCACACCTATTGCTCCTGCTTCCATAACTTTATCTAGATAATAATTTGCTACTTTCTTATAATTTATACCCCTTTCCAAAGCCCTTGCAATTCTTCTCGCTACTATATTTGCATCGAGGAAAGGATTTTCAACTTCTCTAACATCTAATATAGGGTTCTCTATACCAAACATTTTTTTAATCTCTTCTGCTATCTCAGCAATTTTCCTTCCAGACCTTCCTATAACGATTCCAGGCTTATAAGCGTAAACTATGATTCTTGTTCCTAAAGGAGTTCGGGAAATTTCTGTATGGCTATAACCTGCTTTCTCAAACTTTTTTGATAGAAATTCCTCTAAATCAGCTCTTTTCACACCTTCCTTAACAAATATTTTTTCTATCATTTTCTCTCTTCCACTATTATCGTGATATGGGTTGATTTTGCTTCTCTCCCCCTAAATCGCCATCTTGACTTTGGCCTTATAAATTTTTCACCCTTATCAGCTTTAGCAATTTTAACAAAAGTCCTTTCTAAGTTTAAACCTTTTTTCAAAGCATTAGCTTCAGCATTTTTCAGAACTTCTAAAATTTTTTTCGCAGCATTCGTATAATATTTTCCCTCTATGCTAATTTTTCTATTTATAAGATTCTCCAAAAATGATTTTGCTTTTTCAACATTCTTCCCCCTAATTTTTTTACATATTATCAAAGAATTCTTTAAAGAAATTCTTGCATTTTTTATAGTTGCGCTAGCCTCCATGAAATCACTTTATGGCTACATGCTTTGTACCACGAGTAGCGCCTACACCCGGAGCAGAATGCTTTACTCTTTTGCACGTCATCGCAAATTCCCCGAGCCTATGGCCTATCATTTCAGGCTTTATCTCTATAACAACCCATTTTTCACTAGGATCTCCAGGCTTTCCTCCTCCTGTATGAACTCCTATTTTAGCACCAACCATTTGGGGTAAGATTATCATGTCTCTCTCATGCGTTCTATGAATTTTATCCGGATATTTCATTATATTTTCCAGCAACTTTTTCTGCCTTTCAGTCAAACCTCTTTTAAGAGTTCTTCTCTCCCTTGCAGTCAAAAGTTTCATAAATTCATTCAAACTCATCTTTTTTAATTCTTCTAGCGTATAACCCCTGAACCTAAAAACTCTTACCATTTTTATCTACCTTTCTTTTTCCCAAACCTCTTTGGAGAAATACTTCCTACTTTAGCTCCAGGAGGAGCATGTCTTGAGACAGCTCTGCTTGGCCTTGGTCTGTGGCTTTTCCCCCCAAAAGGATGGTCTACAGGATTCATAGCAACACCTTTAGTTCTTGGGAATAGCTTACCCCTTGCGCGCATTGCATGATATTTTTTACCTGCTTTAACCCAAGGTTTTTCTATTCTTCCTCCTCCTGCCGGTACTCCAATGGTAGCTCTACATTTTCCATTCAACTCTACTATTTTCCCGGAAGGAAATTGAACCTTTACTTTTTCACCCACTTTCCCCAAAACTATTGCATAACTTCCAGAACTCCTACAAAGCTTAGGGCCTGAGCCAGGATAAGTTTCTAAACCAAAGACTTTTGTACCTTCAGGAATATTTTCTAAAGGAACAACATTTCCAATTTTTATTTCATTTCCGTAAATTATTGCATCCCCAACCTTCAGGCCTTCAGGGGCGATATGCAAAATTTCCTTTCCATCCTCGAACCTTACTATTGCTACAGGAGCACTTCTTCCAGGATCGTGAACAATATCTTCTACTTTTCCTACTATCCCAGTAATGGGTAAATACTCTACTTTTCCTCTATACCTATGGCTAGGTGCTCTATAGCGAGGCCCACCTTTCCCTCTTGCTCTAGCTATTATTCTTTTTCCCATGGGACACCAATAACTTTTGATAATAATTAATATTTATTTAAGCTTTTTGAAATTAAAGCCCAAGCTCCTTCGAAACATTCTTCAAAGAATTCAAAGCTATTTCAAAAAACTTCTCTTTTTCAATACCCATTTTCTCACAAAATAAAATTCTCTCTCTTCTACAATTTCTTGCAAAATCTTTTTGCTTAAACTTTTTAATTACAGTTTCCACCTTTAAATCCTCCAGCTTTTTAGAAGGGAGTACTAATGCGCAAGCAATTATTAATCCAGAAACAGCGTCAGAAGCTATTAAAGCAAAATCAACTTTCTCCTTTGGCTCTTCTTTTGTATTCTCAAAATTGTGCGACCTAATAGTTCTTAGAAAATCTTCATCAACCTTTCCGCTTAAAATCTCCTTTGCTTTTATCCCATGAGAAGAAAAATCATTTTCCGTTTTTTCAAAATCTATATCATGAAGTAATCCTATCAAACCCCATCTTTCCTCATCCTCTTTCAAAAATTTAGCCAATCCTTTCATTATGGCCTCTACAGCAATCGAATGCTTTATCAAGTTCTCCTTCTTAAGATTCTCCTTAAGAATTTCTAAAGCTTCTTTCCTCTCCATAAATCTAATTTTAAAAGTTATTAAACAGAAACTGGACTTGCATAAACTATTGTATCTCCTCTTATGAGGATGGTCCCAACCTTTAATTTATTCTCACTCCTTTGGATTTCTGCATCATCCAACCATAAGTTTAAATGCAAATCCAAAGCTCTAAGAATTCCCGTTATTTCTTCTCCATTCTTCAGTTTAATCAAAACTTTCTTCCCTTTTGCCTTGTCCAAAGCATCTATAGGTCTTTCTGTCATTCTTCCACTTGAATATTTGAATTATAAGAATTTAAATATAAATCTTTTGAAAGATAAGTTTAATGCATGGCAATTTGGCACGGAGAAAAGGGTAAAACTCCAACAGGAAAGGAAATAAAATTAGCTAGGAAGAAGAGAAAGAGGGAGTTGGGCAGATATCCCGTTCACACAAAAATAGGCCCTCAGAAAATAAAGTTGGAAAGGGTGAAAGGAGGAGGGATAAAAGTTAAAGCTTTATCAGTTGAGTTTGCGAACGTTTTGGATAAGAAAACTAATACAGTTAAAAAAGTTAGGATTCTGGGGGTTGAAGAAAATCCTGCAAACCCACATTTCGTTAGACATGGAATAATTACCAAAGGATGTATAATAAGGACTGAAATGGGTTTAGCTAAAGTCACTTCCCGCCCTTCTCAGCATGGAGTAGTTAATGCAATTCTAATAGAGCCCAAGGCTTAAATTTAGAGAAAAATTATTTTTAAGTAATGGGGTTTTGATGGCAGAGAAGCTGCCTGAACCTGAAGGCATTTGTCCTTACTGCAAAAAGAAGATTTACATAAATTTAAAGGAGCATGTTTTGATTTGTAAGCTTAAGGAGCAAGTAGGCCCCTAATCAAATCCTCTCTTGCAATTATACCTACTAGTTTACCATTCTTATCTATTACAGGCAATCTGTTAACATCATTCTCAGCCATTTTGTTCGCTGCCTCCAATAAGCTAGAATCAGGATCTATACAAACAACTTTTTTACTCATAACATCCTTTACCTTTGTACGAGAAAGCTTTTCGATTTCTTTCTTCAATTGCAAATAATTTTTTCCAATTTGGAAAATGTTTATTATTTGCATGCTTAGTGAAAGAGGGTTGGTGAGGCTTGACTCCGAAAATTTCAATTTCAGACTCAAAAATTTTACTATATCAGAAATGCTTATTATACCAACAACTTTACCTTTCTTAACAACGGGAGCACCAGATATATCATTTTCGGAAAAACTTTTCGCAACATCAAAAATAGAATCATCGGGAGAAAAATAAATTACGTTAGGGTTCATAAAATCTCTAACTTTTCTCATATTTTAAATTTGACTTAGAATATTATTTTCTTTTGCGAAATCAAAAAATCTTTTCCTCAATTAATTCTTCTCTAGAGCGCTTGAAAGTAAGCTAATACTTTAAAGTTTCTCTAGAATTCTCCCCTTCTTCTCATTTCAGTTTTTTATGAGAGAAATTTTATATTTTACGAGTAAAAAAAGTTAAATCCTTTTGTTATGTTATCCTACTTCCTTCTTCCACATCCTTTTCAGGTTTTATCAGAACAACATTTCCTTTATCGTCCTCAGCAGCCAATATCATGCATTGACTTTCAACACCAAAAAACTTTTTCTTCTCTATATTAAGTATAAAAACATATTTTTTGCCCTTCAATTCTTCAGGCTTATACCATTTTGCTATCCCAGAAACTGCCTGCCTTTTTTCATTCTTGAAATCAACTATTAGCCTTAGAAGATTTTCAGTCCCCTCAATTTTTTCCGCTTCCACAATCTTCCCAACTCTTATATCCAGCTTTTTAAAATCTTCAAAACTAATTTCCATCAAACCACCTCCAATTTTTTAAATATAGGCTCTATTTCGCCTATTAAGTGATTTCCCAAATCAAATTTATCCACGTTCTCAAATTTGATTTCTTTATAATTCAGTTGATTTAAAACTTTTTCAGAAGAAAAAGGAATGAATGGATAGAGCAAAATGGCCAAAGCTTTAACTAAGCATGCAGAAACGAACAAAGTTGCTTTGCAGCTTTCCAAATCTTTGCTAAATTCTTTCCAAGGACTTTTTTCTTGAAAATATTTATTTCCATAATCGCTAAGTTGTAAAATATTTTTCAACGCATCTTTAAAATTTAAATTCAATATTTTCTTCTTCACGTTTTCCTTAACCTTTTTAATTTCTTTCAGAACTTTTTCATCCTTTTTATTTAGTTCCTTACTAATCGGTACTCTTGAATCGAATCTTGTTTTTATAAAAGTTAAGACTCTATAAGCAAGATTCCCAAAATTGTCTACTAGTTCCCCATTTACTCTGTTCTTAAAATCTTCCAGCGAAAAATTGGAATCCTTTGTTTCTGGCATTATGTAAGATAAATAAAATCTCAGAAAATCTGGATTAAGCTTAATATTTTTTTCTCCTATCTTCACAACAACTTCTTCATTTTCCACATCAAGAAAAATACCCCAGTTTTTACTCTTCGAAATCTTCCTACCTTCGTAATTTAAAAATTCCATTCCAACTACTTGATAAGGTAAATTGTATTCTCCTATTCCAATTAGTATTGCAGGCCAAAGAATTGTATGAAAGGGGATGTTATCCTTTCCCAAGAAGTGAAAAATTTTCGAATCCTTATTCTTCCAAAATTTAATCCATTCATCTCCTTTTCCATTTTTAATGCTCCATTCAATTGTTGAAGAAATGTAGCCTATAGGTGCATCGAACCAGCAATAAAAAACCTTATCTTCAAAACCTTTTAGAGGTACTTTTATTCCCCATTTTAGGTCTCTTGTTATACATCTTTCTTTTAATCCCTCTTTTATCCAAGAAAGAGCTATACTTCTAACATTCTTTTTCCAATGCTTATTCTTTTCTATCCATTTCTTAAGTTTCTTCTCAACTTTCTTTAAATCAAGGAATAAGTGTTCAACTTCTTTAAAAATGGGCTTTCTGTTGCATATTACGCATCGAGGCTCTATTAGTTGAGAAGGCTCAAGTAGCTTTGTGCAAGCTTCACATTGATCACCTCTTGCACTTTCATAATTGCAATAAGGACAAATTCCTTCTACCCATCTATCTGGCAAGAATCTTTTATCATTTTCGCAGTATGGCAATAAAATTTTCTTTTTCACTATGAGCTTTTTCTTAAGTAGCTTAAGGAAAATTTCCTTCGTTAATTCATGGTTTATTTTGTTAGAAGTTCTGGAAAAATTATCGTAGCTTATCCCTAACCAATCGTAGATTTTTTTATGAACTTTAAAGAGCCTGTCGCATAGCTCCTTCGGTTCCAAACCTTCTTTAAAAGCAGCAACTTCAGTTGGCGAGCCATGTTCATCTGTACCTCCGACAAATACAACTTCTTCTTCCATAATCCTTAAGAATCGCGCAAAGATGTCTGCGGGTAAATGGGAGCCTACAATGTTGCCTATGTGAGGAATGTTGTTTACTTCCGCCATCATAGCTTTAAGCTATGATGTATACGGTAATGCACTCGTGACAAGCCATCTTTGTTTCTTGAAAGCAATCACCTTAGATTAATTATTTTAAATTTATTTGATTTAAAAATTAAAGGTTAGAGAAAAGAATAAAAAGCTTTCTACCCTTCTAAAATTTATGAGTTTGAGGATTCAAGAGCTTGGAGCTCAGATTAGCTATTATAGGGAATTTTCGAAAGAGAGTAGGAAAAAGTATGTGGTAAATTTTCTAGATTTAATCTTGCTCAACTTCTTAGAAAATTGTGGAAGCCTCCATGGTTATGAGGCGATTAAGCGAATAAAACAGAAGTTTGGTTTTAATCCTGGTACAAGTAGAATTTATCCAACCTTTTGGAAGCTTGAAGAAGAAGGCTTAGTAAGCTCAAAAATAGTTGAAGGCAAAAATCTTAAATTGAGAAAAGTTTATGAGATAACTCCAAAAGGAAGAGTATACCTTTCTTCTGCCATAAAAGAGCTAAAATGTTTAGTTGAAAAATTGGGGAAAGAGTCTGCAATAGAGAAATGGTACAGAAGAGCTTTAAGCGAAAAATTTGATTAAATTTTTATTTCCGCTAAAGAGTCTATTATTAGATCAGGTTTCACTTTTTTTGGTTCTTTATCTATTCCAGTCCTAACGAGAACTGTATAATAACCAAGAATTTTCCCTCCCATTATGTCTGAATCGCATTCATCTCCAATTAGAACAGTTTCTTTTCTTGGGGAACAAACAAAGAGTTGAATAGTTTCAAGCATTTCGTTGGAAGGCTTCCCTATTAACTTTGCTTTTTTCCCAGTTATAAATTCAATCATGTTAACTAAAACTCCCGTTCCAATTCTTAATTTTTCACCTTCAAAATAAAATTTCCCCCTAGAAGTAGCAAGAATTTTAGCACCTTTCATAACAATTTCATAAGCTTTCATAAGTTTTTCTTCGCTGAAATTTAAATCCAAACCAATAACCAAATAATCAGGCTTTTCCTCTTCTATCCTTACTCCATTATCTATAAGCTCATCTTTTACCCCCTCTCCAATGGGAAAAGCACTTTTATTCTTAATTTTTAAATAATTTGCAGCAACAAAGGATGAAGTTATTAAATCATTTTCCTTAGCTACTATTCCAAAACTTTTTAATTTTTCAACCATCTTTTTCCTGCATAGCAAGCTATTGTTTGAAACAAAGAGAACTTGCTTTCCTTCCGCTCTTAATTTTTCTATGGTTTCTTTTACTCCAGGGTACAAACTTTTCCAATTCCAAACAGTTCCATCCAAATCTAAAATGAAGGTTTTGAATCTGCTGAAGTCCATAATTTTATATTTCTTTACGATTTTTAAATCAATAGCAAAATATTAGCTTAATACCCTCCTTTTTCCCTATTTCTGAAATTTTTCTCTTGAGCTTTTCGTAATAATCGCTTTTCCTTAAAAAAATGCCTTCCCATTTTTCTAATGCTTCCGGGAAATTTTTGCTTAGAACATTTTCTATTTTTTCCCAAATACCAGGCTTCAGGTTTAGCTTATCGACCCAAAATTCTTCTATTCCCTCATTTTTTAAAATTCTAAAATACTCTTCCAAGTTTTCATCCGAGAAAAACGGTAAAATAGGGCCAAAAAAAGCAGAAAGTTTTATCCCGTTTTCTTTTAAAATTTTAATTGCATTTAGCTTTTCTTCTACACAAGAAGATTTTGGTTCAAAAACTCTTCTAAAATCTTCTCTTAAAGTTGTTATGGTAAAGCAAACTTCGCATTTTTCCTTAAATTTTTTAAGGATGTCTAAATCTCTAACAATCAAAGAAGATTTTGTTTGAATCCAAACAGAGAAACCATTTCTTAGCAAGATTTCCAAACATTTTCTCGTCAGCTCGTACTTTTTTTCTAATGGCTGATAAGGATCTGTGAAAGATGAAAGGAAAACGCTTCCTTTCCTCTTTTTCAAAATTTCTCTTCTTAATACTTCCGGAGCATTTTTCTTCACGTCAACAAAACTTCCCCATTCTTCCTTATGCTGAGTATACTTTTTTGTGTAGTATTCTGCATAGCAGTAAATACAAGCGTGTTCGCAACCCACGTAGCAATTAATACAATAATCAGCAAGCTTGCTTTTATTAAGTAAGGATTTGCATTTTATTTCCTTTATAATCATCAAACTTAGATACTTTCCAAATGATATAAATTTTT
>CAZPVR010000002.1:0-27087 GCA_964590365.1 uncultured archaeon | reverse complement strand
ATCTAGAAAAGCTCGCTCTAGCCTTGTATAAAATCCAATAATCTTTTTTGATAAAGAAGTCTTCTCAAAAGATGACTATTCTTTATCCATACCTTTAGGGGTATATTCAATTTAGTTGAAATGTACTTTAATGCATCTTCCATTTTATCGAATTTTAACGGTTTATTCTTCAGGGTTTCTTTCACGTTAAGACGTACATTCCACACACCCACTGGTAGGATATATCCTGGATGAATTTCCCTCAATACTATAACAGCTGCCTGTCTTTTTTCTTCAACTAATTTCTCTGAAACACTAAGCCTACTAGCTAGATAACACCCACCTATGCTAGGATAAGTTGTTCTTCCTTCAAATCCTTCAGAGTCAGAATAAATTATAGTTTCCTTTCCAGCAGGATTCCAAACAGTCTTAGGATACCAAGCTTCTATTAGTTCATAACTCCAGTAATCTGGAATCATTAGAACAATCCATTTATTATCCAAAGCCTCATGCTCATAAACTCTGAACTCATTTATCAAGGGAAAAGTTTTTACTTGTTCTAAAAGCTTTTGGGAAATTATTGAATCTACAGCTGTTATACTCCATCTTGTGGGTACAAACTTCCTTTGTTTTTCTATTCCAAACAAACCTGCAGAAAAAGCTCTTTGAATTCTTGAAATCAAAACTCCTTTTTTATAGAGCCAAAAAACTGCTTCGCTAGCTTTTAAATCAGTATCGCTATAAGCTTTCTCAATTTTTTGATCAGTTTTCATACTTCCTATAGAAAAATTTTTTAAAGGGGCAGATGGCCCAAAAGGTTGAACTTCATCATCTAAAACTATAGTTCCCGAAGGTTTTCTTCTAAATTCTGCCTCGCTTTCTACTGAGCTTTTACTCAAAGCTATTTCTCTTGTTAACTCAACAATTTTTCCTTCAAAATTTTTTACATGCGTTCTGTATTTTCCTCTAACGAGTTGAAGTCTTAGCTCTACTATTTCATCTATATTCTTGCCTTGCCAAAGTTCTGGGCAGGAGAGAATGGAAGTATTTCCTTTTAAAGGAGGTATTAAAGGTCCTATGTAAACGTAGGGATAGCCTATTCTTCCTATGAAAATATCCGGAGGAGAAGAACCTTCTATTTCCTCTTTTTCCAGCACCGGCTTGAACTTAAGCTGAGCATAAATTCTTACCAAAATAGGGCATCTTACTTTCCCACAAAGAAATTTAGAGCCTTTGCATATGATGCATCTAGAATCCTTTTCAACAAACTTTATTTCCCCACTCAGCTCTTTAATTATGTTTTTTTCATTTATAACGTCTGAAATCCAAGGATTTTTCATAAAAAAATGTTCAACCCAAATATATTTCTTACTTTCTAAACCATTTTTCCATTAATTTTAAAAATTTCATTTAAGAATTATGAATTCCTTAAACCATTTTGTTTTTTCTTTTACGCTCTGCATACTTTACTTAGGATTAAGTGAGGAAGGCATTTTTTATTCAGCGCTCTTTTCACTCATCTTTTCAGTTTTAATAGATTTAGACCATCTTTACAAAAGAAAGGAAAGGCCTTGGTATAGAAGAAGGACTTGGATTCAAGAGCCGCTGGGATTAGTTTTCATAGCCTTTCCAGTAGCATTTTTCTTAAGTCTTCTAGATAAGAGATTTCTCTTACTAACTTTAATCTCATATTCAGCCCATATTTTTTTAGATTACATTTGCGTCAAAGAAGCTTTTCCTCTAGCCCCCTTTTCAAGAATTAAAAGGAGCGAGAGGCTTAGAATATTTGATTCCATCTTCCAAAAATCGGGGAAGATTTCCGAAATTTACTTCTTAATTCTTAACCTTATACTTCTTACTTTTCTATTTCTAAAAGCTAGCTTATGAGGCTTCCCTCAAAATCAAAGGCCCTAATGAAGATTTCAAATTTCTTTGCCAAAGCTTTATCTTCCTTTTCTACAATTTCCTTAATCGTTAAGAAAAAGTCATATCTACAAATGCATAACTCTTTTTCCAAAAAGTTTAATTTTTTAGCTATCCTCTCAAAAACTTTTGTGTTAGCATTCTTCCTTAACCATTTTCTTACCCCTTCCAAAAATACCTTGGCCTTCCTTTTGCTTATTCTTCTATTTATAGGCCATCCACAAACTAAGCATTTTTCAGAATAATTTTCCTCAGCTTCAACAAAATTAAAGTCTTCTCTACAATCCTCACAGACATTGAAGGATTCGATATTTTTTATTTCCTCGCTTTCACATTCACAGATTTCACAAAAATCTACAACTGCTTGGTCCCCAGTTTTTAAGGTTAGAGGATCATCCCTTTTAACCCCAAGGCTATATTTGTCTTTATAGAAAATTTATAGCTTACTTTCAAAAGCCTGGGGCTCATCTTTCTCAATTTTATTTTGTTTAGGAAATTATAAATAGCTTTTTGATTCAGAAAATGGGTCCGGCCGGATTCGAACCGGCGACCTTCGCCACGTCAGGGCGACGTCCTAACCAGCTAGACCACGGACCCCTTTATATTAAAGATGTTTTTAAAATTTATTTTTGTAAAACCGTTAAGCTTTTATCCTAAAAAAATTCATCTAATTTCATGAAAAAGGAAGCTCTAATACCTCTTTTACTCTTCCCACTTCTAATTATTTCAAGTAAAGCTGCAACTGCCCAAGAAGTTAAAGAAGTGATAATAGCAACTAATGTTAGCTATGCAGATTATGCAGTGGCAAGCGTTGCAGCAGCAAAGATAGGTGCTGCACTATTCTTTACTTCGCCAAATCAAATTCCCAACGAAACTCTTGAAGCTATAAAAACGATAAATCCCCAGAAAATTTATATAGTAGGAGGACCTGCTGTCGTTTCTCCTCCAGTAGAAAGAGAACTTAGTAGAAACTATGAAGTTGAAAGAATATGGGGAATGACGAGATACGGAACTTCCTGCGAAGTTGCAAAGTACTTCTGGCCAGAGGGAAGCGAAGAAGCAATTCTAGTTTGGGACCTTCCCGATTCTGTTATAATAGAACTTAACGTTTCTTCTATGATACTACAAGCAGCCGAAGTTGCTGCAAATTCAAGCTTACCACTAATTTTAATACCAAAAAATCATTTAACCAAGGAAATTGAGGAAACTCTTAAAGTTTTGAACGTAAGCAAAGTTACAGTTTACGGAAATGTTGGAAGTAAAGTTTTTGAAGAACTCGATTCGCTTGGAATAAAGTATGAACATGTAAGCGGTGAGCCTAGGGAGATAGCAGAGAAAATTGAAGAAAGGATAAGAGAAAGGTTGAAAGAGAAAAGACCTTTGATAATTGCTGCAGTTGCAAACTGGCAGGAAGGTTTAGTAGCTAGAGCATCCCCCCATGGAGTTTCCTTACTTGTTTTCAGCGAGAACGAAATAAATAGAACTGTGGAAAAAGTTAAGGAGATAATTCAAACAAGGAATGTTTCAAGGATTTTAGTAGTTGGAAAGCCTGAGTTAGCTCAAAAAATTTACGAAGCTTTGATAAAAGAAGGGATAAATCAAACAGTTCCTGTAATTTGGGTGACAGGAAAGCATTATGAGGTTGGAAAGAAAATTTACGAGCAAACAAGGGAGGAATTGAAGAAAATAAGAGAAAAATACCAGGAAAGGTTGGAAAGGATAAGAGGAATTTTAATTAAACTTAAAGAGAATGTTAAAGAGAGGTGTGAGTATTGGTACTTGAAAGCAAATGAAACTGCGCAAGCTTTGAATTCAAGCGTTGCTAAGGCAAGACTTTCTCTAATAGAAGAATTGTATAAGATGTGCTTGGATTATGCAGATAGAAATCAAACATTAATTGCTCTGAGATACTTGAATGAAATAATGCACGAAACAAGAATGTTAATCTGGGAGGAAAGAAATACTTTTAGGATAATGATAGAAAATGAGATTGAAGGGGAAGAGGAGGATGTAAGCTTAGTAAGAGAAAGATTAAAAGCAAGATGGCAAGTATTCCTCTCTAATATTTCCTCTTATTTGCCTCAAAAGCTAACTGTTTGTAGAAGCTTAATAGAAGATTTAAAGGGTGCTATAGACGAAAGGAATTTTACGAAGGAAAGAAAGTTAAGGATAGAAATTGCAGAAAGATGCGCAATGGCTTATACAACCAGGCAAGGAATTCTATATCCTCTTCGCAGATAATTTTTTCCTTTTTTTAATGAATTAAAGGCCTTTTCTTTACACGTTGCTGGATGGAACGATAGCCTAGATCCTGAAATTTTATTTAAGATAGTAGCGGTTTCCTCTTTTTTCCAAAACCCCTTTTTCAAGCAGGTTTAAAACGGTTGTATAAAGTTTAATAAAATCTACTCTTTCAGGTGGAATTAGTTGCTTTGCCTTTTTCAAAATCTTTTCCTCCATTTCATTAACGGTTAAGCCGTTTGATTCAGAAAGAACTTCTAAAATAAACTTTTCATATTCCAATCCCATGTTTAAAAGGATATAGTTAAAATTTTAATCTTTTTCGTTCAAAAAAGAAATTTTTCCTTTTGCTATTTCTATTTTTCCAACAACGTACCATTCCTTGCTTTCAAATTTAGAAAAATAACCTGTTTCGCTTTTGTTCATGAACAAAAAAATTAAAAACAGAAAAATGAGAATCAATGCAACTAAAAGAGCTTTATGCATATTTTGCTATCACCCAATAAGTTCCGCTGTAAGCCAAACCACAAAAGGTTCCGTTTTCAAAAATTTGTTTCGTTGTTCCTGTATTGTAAATCTTGAAGCCATAGGCCTGCATAGTTTCATTGAAATAAACAGCTGTTCTACAAGTGCTGAAAGTCAAGTTTTCCGGAATTTCTAAAACTTCCTTTTGAGTTAAGCCCTTTGAAAACTGAGAGGGGTCTATTTGTTCGGGCAAAAGCCATATCTCTTTTGGTGGCCATTTGTAGTTTCCTATTTTGAAATTTATGCTTCCTATAACCATTCCAAAATCTGTCAAAATTTCTTCATCCTCAAGCTTAACTATTTCTCCCTTGTTTACGCTCACTGTCAAAGCTGATGCTAATGGGATTAAAAACAACAAAGTTATTAAAGCAAACCTTTTCATGAGAAGCTGTTTACTTCTTTACTTTAATATAAATTTTGAACTAGGAAAGTGGTTAAAATATATCTACTCACACCTTAAAGCTTCAACAAGCTCAAGTTGAGCTGACAGAAAACTCGTTTAAGCTTATATTGCTTAAAACATTTCTTGCTGCGCTTGTTATGAACAGCTTATTATACATGATATAACCAGCCGTACTGTCAAACATTTCTAGAATTCCTACTAGGACTAAGAAATCCAAAACTCACGCCGGGGCTGGGATTTGAACCCAGAAGGGGCAAAGCCCCAGTAGGTTGCTCCGAATCAAGAGCCTTCATCATAGTTCAGATACCTCAGGGCTCTTCATAACTCGAGCCTACCGCGTTACCTGGTTCCGCCACCCCGGCATAATAAAATAATTCTTTTTAAAAATTTATGCAATTAATAGCGCTATCAATAAAATTGAAACTAGAAATATTATAAATATTCCTAAGGCTATGAGCAAAAATTTCGATTCACGAAATATTAATTTAAGGAGAAAATAGAGGCAAACAGCTCCTATGAAGACAGAAACTATAAAACCTATCGGATTTACTGCGGCTAAGTAAGCAAGGGAAACGAAAAGTTCTGCAAGCTTTTCTATGAGAAACAAAATCATTTGAATGGATGCTACGATGATACCAAGAAAGATTTCTATTATTATGATTATTGGAGATTCAACCATTATTTAAATCTTGTTTTTACTTAGAAATAAGCCTTACATCTTTCGCTATTAAATATCCGCTTCTCGTTCTTTTATCCCAAAATTTTTTGAATTCTAGAATTTCAATTTTCTTCTTGAATAGAGGGCAATCAAGAACAAAAGTTTCAAATTCCCCACCTTCACCAGCAACGTTTATACCATACTTCCTGCTAATTTCCTTCAATTTTTCAAAATTTTTAAGGTCGAGTTTTTTCCCCAACCAGCTTTCATCTAAGCCTTCTGCTGAAACTCCTGTTATGATAATTTCAAACCCATTTTCAATTTCTTCCTTTACAACCTCCTCCTGCTTCCTATTCCAAAGAGGGTGAATCCCCTTTAAATCAAAACTTTTACAAATTTCTTCTATCATTTTCTTCTGATAATTACTTTGAATTACTCCGCTAACCAAACCTTCTATTTCATCCTTGATTCCTTCGATTATTTTTTTAAATTCGACTAGCTCATTTCCTCCCACTTTTCGGAAAATGTGTTTCACTCCCATTGCCTTTGCTTGCAGCTTTGTAAGTTCTACGCAAGGAAAATGGAACATCCAAGATTCTTCGCTCTCCGGAGAAACAGTAATAAGATATTCTATTTCATTCTCTTTCGATGCTAAATAGGTTGCATAAAGAGAATCCTTCCCTCCCGATACCAAAGCTGCAACTTTCATCAAATTATTAAAAGTATTTAAAAATAAATACTATCTCCTAAACAACCTTAAAATTTTGAAGAATATTTTTCCCTTCGGCGGAGTATATTTTTCTCCTACAAGCCAAGCAGCAAGCTTATTTATTTCCAAGCTCGCAGGAGAAAAAGGATTGTACAAAACTGTTGGAATTCTGTAAATTAAGCTTTTTTGAACTTCTAAATCGAAAGGAATTTTTGCTATAACTTTAATGCCAGTCAATTCCTCCACATCCTTTTCATCAAGCTCATAACAATCCTTCCTCCACATGTTTAAAACAATTCCTAAAGGATTTATTCCCAGATATTTTACTATTCTTGAGCATTTTATAACATCAGAAACTGCGTTCATGAAAGGGAGCGTGACAAAAATTACTTCGTTGCATGCGTTCAAAACGCTCATGGCCTCCCTTCCAAGGCCGGGAGCAGAATCCAGCAGTACTATTTCAGAATCATCAAAATTTAAGTTTTTTAATTTGCTTATGTCCACTCCAGCCAATTCTTCTATGCTTAAGGAAGCAGGAACGATTCTTACTCCACTCTCATGGTAATAGCTTGCTTCCTCTAAGCTTATTTCCTCCCTCAAAACTTGGTTGAGCGTTTTTGGGTAATAGAAGAAGTCGAAATGATAGCCTAGATGGGAAGTCGTAATGTTACAATCGACTATAGTAACTTTTCTCTTGAGGTTGGAAAGCGCGACGCCCAAGTTTGTTGTTAAAGTTGTTTTACCCACACCTCCCTTTCCGGAAACAATTCCTATTATCCTTGCCACAAATATTATTTGAGAAGCTTTTCATAAATTTCTAACGTTCTCTTTGCAGCTTTTTCCCAAGTAAATTCTTTTAAAACTCTCTTCCTTCCATTCTTACCCCACTTCTTTGCTTCTTCAAAATTCTTAAGGACTTCTTTCACACCCCACGCTATATCTTCACTTTTATTTCCGTCTATATGCACTCCTGTCCTTTCAGGACCAGAAGGTATTACTTGCTCCTTAAGGCCGGAAATTCCTGAAGCTCCTACAACAACGGGCTTCTCCATGGCCATAGCTTCTAAGCTCACTATTCCAAAAGGTTCGCTTAAAGAAGGAAAAACGCATAAATCTGCCATAGCATAATGCAATATTCTTTCTTCCTCACTAACCCATTCAGACCTTATATAAACTTTTTCTGCAATACCAAGCTGCTGGATTAGAGTTATTAAATCATTATATTGTTCACCCTTCCCCAGAATTATGAGTTTTGTGTTTGGAAAATCTTGGAGAATTAGCGGCATAGCTCTAACTAAGTTATAGACTCCTTTTACAGCAGTTAGCCTGCCGACAAAAAGTATAACTTTCTCATCCTCTTTAATCTTATACAACCTTTTCAGATTTTCAACCTTTTCTTTATCAACTTTTTTTGGATCATACTTTTCAGGATCGCAACCATTGTAGCAAACGTTAATTTTATCCTTAGGATAGCCCAAAGAAATTAAAAAGTCTCTCATCGAGTATGAAACTGTTATTATGGAATCTGCCCCGTTTGCAGCCTCTCTTTCAATTTCCTTTATAACTTGAGATCCTCCACCCAATGCCCTTTGCTCTTCTATGGAATGAATGTGAAAAACTGTTGGTATGGAAGGCAATTCCCTTTCCACTATAGCGCCTGCAAAGGCCGAAAGCCAATCATGGAAAGCAACTATATCGAATTTTTCTTTGTTCTTCTTAACAAGCAAGTTAACGAATTTTGAAGCCGAAAGATAATTGTAAGAGAAAATATCAGAGAAGAATTTTAAATGGGTTCCCCACTTTTTCAGATCTTCCCTCACAAAAATCGGAAAGACAGCGCTAGAATCGACTAGCATTGGCCTATGAATTCTTATATTTCCCACTTCCTCCTGAGTTTTTAAGCTCCCATCGTTTAAAGTAAAAACTGTAACTTCATTCCCAAATTCCTCAAATTTCTTTGTAATTTCTATAGCATAAGTTCCAAGTCCGCCAACAAGCCTTGGCCAATATTCCCAAACGAAAAAAGCAATTTTCATAATTATCAATCTCTCTACTTAAATCTTAAATTTTTTGCAACATCTTCTGGTAAACTTTCTATTACAGGCTCTGAATGGATGAGCTCCATAAATCCTATATCAGAAACGTAAAATTTTGAAGTAGGTGGCCTGGAAATTATTTTCAAATTAAGCAAAAAGTAATCGCTTATATCCTCTCCAATCGGTCCTGAAAAAACTGAGAAATTTAAAGCTTTTACTCCAATAGAATGTAAGCCCTTGAAAATTTTTTCTAAGCCCAAGCATAAATCCTTCAACTCTCTTTTGCTCAATTCCGTAATACTCGAAATTTTTTTCTCTATTATCCCGGAGACTTGATTATTCTTAATCGGGGCAAAATCAGCAATCCAACTGAAGCATCCCAATTTTCCTATAAATCTTTCTCCCTTCTTTTCTTCCTCTTTAATTAAATCAGACCAGAAATTTGAATTAAACTTTCTATAATACTCAAAACTTTTTTCGATGATAAGTTGAAGGTAGAAAGTAGGTCTTTTATCCATCATTATTTGAAAATGCGGATGGATTATGGAAGCTGCTGCTGAAGGAAGAAAATTGAAATTTAAACTAGCGAATTTATATTCACTATCTTTTTCGTTTACAGCCTTAAAAAACTCGATGCTTGCCTCAAAGGAATTGAGTAAAATTTTCGAATTTATTTTGTTTAAAGGTAGATAGTGCTTCTTTAAATCCAAAACTACAACTGCATGATAAGAGCCGAAAGGGAAGAGGTTTGGGAAAACAACAGAATTTTTCCTGAAAATTCTTTCTTTCATACCAAAAAATTTTGGAGTGCTTTTCTCTATGTTCGGATGACAAAAAGGACATTTCTTTTTTGTTTTCATCGCAATTTTTTCGAAATCTTCCTTACTCACTTGCATAGGTCTTTTAGCCCTTTCGACGTTTATTCTGCAAATCCTTGAAGTTAAAGGATCCTTTCTTATTTCTATCTCATACTCAACCAGAGAAAAATTCTTTAAAGGACTTTTAATCCTTGCTTTCTCAATTTCCTTTTCAAAAACAATCATAAAATTGTTTATGGTTTTTGAAAATAAATTTAATATATGAGCATTTTTAGGGCTTACGATATTAGGGGAATTTATGGAAAGGATTTAACTGATGAAGTTGCTTTTAAAATAGGAAAAGCTCTAGGAACTTTTTTGGAAGGAAGGGAAAAAGTTTGTGTTGGCTATGATACAAGACCTTCTTCACCAACTTTATTCAAAAATTTAATTTCCGGACTTCTTTCTACAGGTTGTAAAGTGGTTTCAATCGGAATGGTTCCAAATCCGGTTGCATACTTCTTTGCTTGGAAGAAAAAAATTTTTGGTTGCTACGTAACAGCAAGTCATAATCCCGTAGAATGGAATGGTTTTAAAATTTTTAAACCAAATGGCACAAGCTTTACTGAAAAGGAAATAAAAAAGTTGGAAAGAATTTATAACTCGGGAAAATTTATAGTTGGCAAGGGGAACATGGAAAAAGAGAAAAATGCGATAAGAGAATACATGGAATTTTTGCTAAACAAGCTTAACAGATTAGAGGGGAAAATAATCGTTGATTTTCTTGGTGGTGCTGGTGTATGCGTAGCAAAAATTTTTAAGAAAATTGGTTTAAAAACGATATCATTGCATAATAAGCCGGATGCAAGCCTTTACGGATTCCATAGGCTAGAACCTTGGGGAGACCTTTTAAATTTAGTGAAGAAGGCTGTGAAGAAAGAAAAGGCAGACCTTGGTGTTGCTTTTGACGCAGATGCGGATAGATCCGTTTTTATCGATTCTAAAGGTAATTTTGTAGACCCAAGCAAAATTAGCGCAATTTTTATTCATGAGCTGCTTAAAAGCAAAAGAGGAAAAGTTGTTTTAACTTACGATTGCGCAGTTGAATTAGAAGAATTTGTACGCAAATTAAGGAGCATTGTTATTTGGTCAAGAATTGGCCACAGCTTTATAGAAGAGAAGCTAGTTAAAGAGAAAGCGATTTTTGGTGGGGAGCAAAGTTCCCATTTCTTTTTTAATATCTTTTACCCATTTTCGGACGGAATCCTTTCAACTTTATACCTGATTAAAATTCTAAACAAAAATAAAAAAAGTCTTGAAGAATTTGTCAAACAATTTAAGTTTAACCCGATTGCTAAATTGTACATAAACGCCAAAACTGATGAAGCAAAAGTGAGGGTAATAGAAGAGATAAGGAGAAAATACAGGAATTCGATTGACGTAGGTGACGGGTTTAAAGTCTTTTTAAATAAAGGAGAATGGGTTTTGATTAGAGCGAGCCAAACTTTGCCAGAGATAAATTTGTGCATACAGGCAAAAAATAGAAGAAGGTTGAAAGGACTCGTTGAAAAATACTCAAGAATTATAAAGAAAAAAATAAGGGAGCTTAATGGTTGAAGTAACAGTTATTGGTGATGTAAACGTTGACTTACTCACTTCTCCTATAGAAAAATATCCAAAAAAGGATTCTCAAATTCTAATTAATTCTGCTAAACTTGAGGTTGGAGGAGGGGCTGCGCATTTTGCCCTAGCCTTAGCAAAATTGGGAATAAAAACAAGGTTTATAGGTTTAATAGGGAATGATATTTTCGGAGATTTTATACTCAGAAAGCTTGAGAATTTTAAAGTTGAAAGCAGGATTAAAAGGGTAAATGGAGAAACTGGAATAAGCATAGGAATTCATTTTAGAGATGGTTCCCGCTCCTTACTAACTTTTAGGGGAACGAATTCTCTATTTTCTCTAAAAGATTTTGAGCTTGAAGAAATTGAAGGGAAAGTATTGTATATAGGAGGTTATAATCTGCAGAAAAATTTTCAAAAGGATGTTAAAAAAGTTTTAAGTTATGCTAAGGAAAAAGGGATGATAAATTGCTTAGAGCCTGATTTAAAGAGCGGAATAAATTGTAGCTTAGATGAATTAAAAAGGGATTTGAAGCTCGTTGATTTTTTCTTTCCGGATTTTGAGGAAGGGAGGATTTTAACTGGTAAAAGGAAGGAAAAAGAGGTTGCTGGGGAAATTTTAAAATTTGGTTGCGGGAATGTTGCTTTAAAGCTTGGCGAAAAAGGTTGTTTAATAGCGAACAAAGAAAAAATTTTTAGGATAAAAGCGATCAAAACAAATGCCATAAATCCGACTGGTGCAGGAGATTTTTTTAACGCTGGTTTTATTTTTGGTTATTTAAAGCATAAAGATTTAAAAATTGCAGGGTTGTACGGAAATGCTTTAGCAGCTTTTGCTATAAGCAGGTTTGGCGAGGAAAGATATGCCTCTAGGGCTAAAGTGGAGGAATTAGTTAAGGGATACGAATGGAAAAAAGAATAAAAGAAGTTTATGAGGAAAGTATTAGGGTAATAAAGGATTCTTCTCTTAAGAATGGAGCGATAGTAGCTTCAAACATTTTAGATGAATCTTATCCAAAGGATGTTAAAAGTTATTTTTATGTTTGGCCCAGGGATGCAAGCTTTGTTTGTTATGCAGCTGACTTAGTAGGCTTGCACAAAATTCCGGAAAGGTTTTTTGAATGGTGCTGGGAAAGGGCTGAGCTTTTTAAAGAAAGAGGATTGTTCCTTGCCAATAAATATTATCCGCATGGAAGGATGGCAGGGGATTTTGACGTTGAAATAAAGCCGAATGAGATTAAAAATAGAAAAATAAGAGAAATGGCTAAGGCCCAAACTTTTACAAGACTTTTTTATGCAAACTTTCAGCCAGACCAAACAGCTTCTTTGCTTTGGGCTATTTATGAGCATTCAAAGTTTAGAAGTATAAAAAAATTTAAGCCCCTAGTAAAAAAAGTTGCAGATGCTATATGTAGTTGCTGGAATAAAAGTTATTTTAAATTACCAACTTACGACCTTTGGGAAGAAAAAATTGCTTTACCAAAATTTAAGCAAGTCCACACTTACTCATTAGCAATGTGTAAAAAAGGATTGGAATGTGCAATTGAAATTTTAGGCGATAGCGGAAAATGGTTAGAGTGTATTAAGCAAATGGGGAAAATTTTGGAAAAATGCTATTTAAAAGGATACTTCGTTAAAACTTACGGTAAGCTAATCGATAGAACTGTGGATTCTTCTTCTCTTGGCTTAGTTTGGCCTTCCGAAGCTTTTGATGCTAAAGATCCTAGAATCGTTAATACAGTGAGAAAAATAGTTGAAAAGAATGAAGTGAACGGAGGAATTTTAAGGTACGTTGGAGATAAGTACGATGGAAGAATAAGCTTTGCTAAACCTTCTCTTGGCGGAGCTGGAGCATGGCCTGTTTTAAATTTTTGGCTTTCAATCTATTACTCTAAAGCTCAAAAGCGAAAGGAGGCTTTAAAGTACTTCAATTGGGTATTGAGTAGGATTGAGGATAAAATACCAGAGCAGATAAAGAATGATAAGCCTGCTTCCATAATTCCTTTAGCATGGAGCCATGCCATGTTCATAATTGCGGGAAAATTCTTAAAAATTTTCTAAATTAATTTTCGTTTAAAACAAATTTTATTTGATGAAGAGAGGGAAAAAGCCGGAATGGCAGAGGAGGATTGCAAAAGAGAGAATAAAGATTTTGTTCGATTTGGCCGAAAAAGAGTTTGAAGAATATCCTGAAAGGAGTAGGCGCTACATAGAATTGGCGAGAAAGATTGGCTTAAGGTATAACATAAGGCTTCCAAAAGAACTAAAGAGAAAGTTCTGCAAGAATTGTAATTCTTTGCTTATTCCAGGAAAGAGCTGTAGCGTAAGGCTTGTAAGTAGGATGAGAGTTGTAAAAGTAAGATGTTTGAATTGCGGCAAGGAATTTAACTATCCTTATTAATGTTTTTAAATTTAAATTTTCATAATCGTTAAATACAATTTAAAATAAAGGATAAGTATGGTCACAGTTAGAGATGTTAAAGCAGAAAAGCTCATTGCAAGGTTGAAAGAAGAATTGAAGAAAATTGAAGAAATAAAGCCATTGCCATGGAGCTTCTATGTTAAATCAGGTTCCCATAGAGAAAGGCCTCCTGAGCAGGAAGATTTTTGGTATATAAGAGCAGCTTCTATACTGAGAAGATTATACTTAAACGGGCCTGTTGGCGTTGAAAGGTTGAGAACCTATTATGGTGGAAGAAAGAGAAGGGGTACTGCTCCAGCTAGATTTAGAAAGGCTTCGGGAAATATAATAAGGAAAATACTTCAGCAGCTTGAAAAGGCTGGTTTGGTTGAAAAAGATAAGAAAGGAAGGAAGTTAACTAGAAAGGGGGTTTCATTTTTGGATAAAATAGCTTACGAGGTTTGGAAAAGTGAATGAGGAAATTGAATTGGTTAAAAAAGAGATTTTAAAAAAGATCTTAACAAAGGAAGCTTTTGAAAGGTTGGGAAGAATAAGGCTTGTTAAGCCTGAAATCGCTTCTCAATTAGAATTGTATTTAGTCCAGCTTTATCAAGCTGATAAAATTAAAAATAAGATAACGGACGAACAACTTAAAGCTATACTCGAAAAAATAAGTGAAAAGCCAAAATTTAGGATAGTGAGGAAGTGAGAAGATGGGAAGGAAGAAGAAAGTCGGAACTGCTGGAAGGTTTGGCTCAAGATACGGAAAAAAAGTTAGGAAGATGGTTAGTGAAATTGAAAAGGTTCAGAGGCAAAGACATATATGTCCGAATTGCCAAATGCCTTATGTTAAGAGGGTTGCAAAAGGGATTTGGCAATGCAAAAAATGTAAAACTAAATTTGCAGGTTTAGCTTACATGCCCGGTGAATAGAATGTATAAATGCATAAAATGTAAGAAAATTGTTCAAAAATTTGATGAAAAAATTAGATGTCCTTATTGTGGTTATAGAATATTTATGAAGCTTAGGCCAAAGGTTGTTAAGAGGGTTAGAGCTATATGAATGAAATAAACGAAGAAACAAAGAATTTGATATCCCAATTCCAAACTTATCAGCAGCAGCTCCAAGCGGTATTGATACAAAAAGAAGCGCTTAAGCTTCAAAATTTAGAGATAGAAAGAGCTTTGAAAGAATTGGAGAATACGAAGGAGAAAAAAGCTTTTAAAATTGCCGGACAAATAATGGTATTAAAGCCTGTTGAGGAGTTAAAAAAAGAATTGGAAGAAATGAAAGAAAATACAGAAATGAGGATTAAAAGTTTGGAGAAAACTGAAGGAAGGATAAATGAGAAGCTTAAAGTTTTGGAGAAGGAAATAAGGGAAAAGGTGGGAAAATGAGCTTCGAAAATATAATTTCATTAATGGATCAAATAATAAACGATAGAACAGTACCGCGAAACATAAGAAGGGCTGTGGAGGAATCCAAGAACGCTTTGAACGGGAATGACCCGCTGGAAGTTAAAGTGAGTACAGCAATAAGCATTTTGGACGAAATAATAAATGATCCAAACATGCCAATATACGCAAGAACGAAGATATGGAACATAGTAAGCCTTCTGGAAGAGGAGAGAAGAAAGCTTGGTTAAATATTTAACTTTTAAACTGTAATTAATTAATAGTGAGGCTATGGATTTCAAAAAAATACTAGAAAAGTTTAAGCCGAAGGAAGAAGAAGGATTTTTAGAGTTGGACGAAAGCTTGTTGAAAGAGGAAGAAAAAATCAACGTAAAAATTGAGAGTTTGAATTCTTTGGAAGATTTGGAAAGGATTCAGCAAAGTTTTAGGGAAGGGAACATAGTTTTTGTTAGGATAAGAGAAATGAGAGAAAGCAATTTGGACGAACTTAAGAAATGCGTAGAAAGGCTAAAGAAAACTTGTCTTGCCATGAATGGAGATATAGCAATAGCACATGATGATTTTCTAGTACTAGCTCCAGATTTCGCACGAATTTACAGAGGAAAGGCAGCCTGACCTTCTTGAAATATTTTCCAAAGCACATTAACCAAATCTTTTTCATGAACTCTTACTTGCTTTGTATCATCTCTATTTCTTAAAGTAACAGTATTGTCTTTCATGCTCTGATAATCAACTGTAATAGCAACGTTTATTCCTATCTCATCTGCCCTTGCATACCTTTTCCCTATTGAGCCGGACTCATCGTAAAAAACATCAAAGCATCTCCCCAAATTCTCATAAATTTCCCTTGCTTTTTCGGGTATTCCATCCTTAGAAACAAGAGGAAGAACGCATGCAAGGTAGGGAGAAATTTTTGGGGTGAACTTAAACCAATCCCATCCCCTTTTCTTATCCTCAACGAAGGAATAAAGTAAAATTGCATAAATGGTTCTGTCCAAACCAAAGGAAGGCTCGATTACGTGAGGAATAATCTTCTTTCCATTTTCTGGAATGCTTAAATCTTCTCCAGATTCTTTCATATGAGCTTTTAAATCATAATCGCTCCTATAAGCATTGCCAACAACTTCCTTCCAACCAAAATCAAACTTTATTTCCAAATCAAAATTTGCTTTTGAATAATGAGGAGTTTCCTTCTCTGGCATATGCTTAAACCTTAAAGCTTCTCTAGGGATTCCAAGCATTTGATACCACAAAAATTCTTTGGCCAAGAAATAAGCAAACGTTTTATTCGGAAGTATTTCCTTTTCCACAGCCTTCTCCAATTCAATCTCCAAAGGTTTTTCCTCTTTTTTCTCCTGTTGCTCTCTAGTAAGAATTCTTATTTTCATCTTTGCGTATTTATCAAAATTCTTGCATTCGTTAAGCTTTTCAGGATGGACGAAATATTCTATCTCCATTTGTCTAAACTCTCTCAACCTTATTAAAAATTGCCTTGGGGAAATTTCGTTCCTGTAACTAACTCCTACTTGGGCAACACCGAAAGGCAATTTTGCACGTGTTGCAATTAACAAATTCTTAAAATTGACGAATATGCCTTGAGCAGTTTCAGGCCTTAGATGAGCTATGTTTTCTTTTATCGGGCTAACGTTTGTGGAAAGCATTAAGTTGAAAATTTTAACATCGCTCAGTTCTCCTCTACACTTAGGACATCTAACCCTTTTCTCCCTTATAATTCTTGTTAATTCCTCTTCACTAGTTTCACCTTCTTTAAGCAGCTCATCAGCTTTGAAAAAAGAATGACATTTTTTGCATTGAGTTAAAGGATCTACAAACTTTTGAAGATGGCCGGAAGCTTTCCAAACCCTTTCGGGCATTATAGTTGAAGTTTGAATTTCAAAGATGTTTTCACCTTTTAAGAAAAATTCTCTCCAGAAATTTTCTATTTTTGTTTTCATGAGAAAGCCTAAAGGGCCGTAATCGAAGAAACCGCTCAAGCCACCATAAATTTCGCTAGAAGGCCACACTATTCCCCTCTTCTTCGCTATCGAAACAATTTTTTCTACGTTCATATTAATCTTTTTAATTTAAGTGGTTAAATCATTTAAACCATCCTGCTAAACTAGTTTGTTTTCCTGAAGAAAATGTTTGCTCTAGTTTTTCCACAACCTTCTCAACTCTTTCCAGCGAAAAATCGTGCTCATCTACCATGAACTTAATTATTTTTTCTCTGTCCGGGAACTTCCATTCTAGCTTAAAATCATCAGTCACTTTTGGGTTCAAGAAAAAGTTATATATTTCTTCAATTTCTACGCCCCATTCAAACCCTTTCATTATTTCTTCCAATTCTTTTTCCTTAACAATCTTCAAGGCAGTTTTTGGCCCAATCCCTTTTATACCCTCGTTGTAATCTGTTCCTATCAATAAACCAATCATTATGAGTTGTTCTCTGTTTATCCCCAAGCTTCGAAGAACTTCGTCAAGCTCAACAATTTCAGGCTTTATCTCAATATAAATTTCTTTCCTTGGCAATTTTCTCTTTCCAGTTATAGAAAGATTCCTAACTAGGCGTGGAGAACCAAATAGTATGGAATCGTAATCTTGGGATGCCGATGCCCAAACAACTCCTTTTTTGCACATGTAAGCGCATTGGGCTTCCCCTTCGCTTTTTGCTTGAACATAAGGAACCCCCATGTACTCCAAAAGCTTTTTGCATTCCTCAACCATTTCTTCCGTTAAAATAGAGGTAGCTTGTGCATAAGTTATTGCCTTTTCCCCCTTTTCCAAAGCCTCCTCCCATTTTTTTCTCGCCTCTTCTTTTGCCCTTTCTCTTTCTTCTATAACCTTCTTCTTAAATTCAGGAGGTTCTCCGTCAAAAACGTAAGCAGGCTTTATTCCAACTTCTATTAAATTTGAGGTTCTGTAGAAAAGGCCTGAGAGGTGAGATGTTATCCTTCCTTTAGAATCCCTTAAAAGCTCCCCTGTCATCTTATCCCTTATTATGCTTAAGAATTGGTAGCAAGCGTTAAAAGCATCTATAGCTATTTTTTTACCAGAAAGGGATGTAAGCTCAACTTCTTTCTTAGGCACCAAATCCTTTAAATTCACTCCCATATAAACACTAAAAAATAAGTTTAAAGAACTATTTAAGATTTAAAAAAAGAAAAGCTACTTTTTCTTCTTACTCTTCTTTTTCTTTGCTTTTTCCTCTTCCTTCTTAAGTTCTCTTTCAATTTTAAGCTCGTCAACTTCTAGCCATACTATGAAAACTCCTAGCAGGAAAACTAAAGGTGGTATTGCTCCGTTCAGTACAGTTAAGAAGTCCTTCCAACCAAACCTTGCAATCCACCAAACGCTTGCAACTATTAATATTATTCCTCCTATTATTTTTGGTATCGGACCCAAAAACATCACCTTAAAAATTTTAATAAAGAAGAGTATTTAAAGTTTAAGTAAGAAGTGATTTTAATGGTAAAATCTTTTTACAAGTACGTTGCAAAATTGTGGAAAAGACCAAGGGAAAATTTAAAGGAAGTTTTGAGGCAGAGAATAGCAGAATGGAGAAAAGGGCCTGTCGTCCAAAGAGTGGAAAAGCCTACTCGTATAGACAGAGCAAGGGCTTTGGGATACAGAGCAAAGCAAGGATTTGTGATAGCAAGGGTAAGAGTTAGGAAAGGAGGGAGGAGGAGAAAGCTCTATGGAAGAGGAGGAAGGAAACCGAGCAAAGCAGGTTTGGTAAAGTTTACTCCCAAAAAGAGCTTAAGGTGGATTGCAGAAGAGAAAGCGCAGAGAAAATTTTCGAATTTAAACGTTTTAAACTCTTATTACGTCGGGGAAGATGGGAATTACAAATTCTTTGAAGTAATCTTAGTAGACCCAAACCATCCGGCAATAAAATCAGACCCAAAAATAAAATGGATTTGTGAAGGAAAACACAGAAAAAGAGTTTTTCGTGGCTTGACATCTGCTGGTAAAAAGGCAAGAGGATTAAGATAGATTTAATTTTAATCTTTAAATTTAATTATGGCATTTTACGATTTTCATGTTCATAGTGCGTTCAGCGAAGGAGAATCTAGCCTAGAGGAATTGGCATCCATGGCAAAAAAACTTGGTTACAAAGGAATTTGCTTTACAGCATACCCTTTGAGCAAAACAGAGGAAAGCTTTTTGAAGAATGAAATAGAAAGGGTAAAAAAAGAGTTTGGAATAGAAATTTTTCTAGGTTTTGAAGCAAGGAATTTAAAAGAACTAAGGGCTTTAGCAAAAAGGAGGAGGGAATTTGATGTTCTTCTTGTTAGAGGAGGAGATTTAAGATTAAATAGAGCTGCATGCGAAACTCCTGAAGTAGATATATTAACTCATCCGGAATTTCAAAGGCAGGATTCTGGTTTAGATTATGTTGGAATAAAGTTTGCTTCTAAAAATAAAGTTGCTATAGAAATCAACTTTAGAGAAGTACTTTTTTCCTCAGGAAAAAACAGGAGCTTAATAATTAAAAATATGGCTGAAAATGTTAGGATAGCAAAAAAGTATAAAGCGCCTATAATAATTTGCTCTGGAGGAATTTCTCATTGGGAATTGAGAGATCCTCGCTGCTTAATTTCTTTTGGTTGTATGCTTGGCTTAGAGCTTAAAGAAGCAAAGGATGCTATTTCAAAAGTTCCAGAAGAAATAATAAAACTTATTAAGGAAAGGAGGAGCGAAAATTGGATAATGCCGGGTGTTAAGGTGGTCAGATGAAGAAAAGGCTTAAGGTTTCAATCCCGAGTTTAAGAGAAAGAGAAAGGTACATAGCTTTTGAAATAATTTCAGAAGGAGAAATAAGGTATGAAGAACTGGAAAAAAGCATTTGGAATACCATGCTAACTTTTCTTGGTGAGCATGGACTTAGCAAAACATCTATATGGATTTTGAAAAAGCTTTACAACGAAAAAAATAAAGTCGGTGTTATAAAATGCAATCATAAGGCTTTAACTCAAGTTTTAAGCTGCTTGGGCTTAATTTCCAGAATAGGCGAAACAAGAGTAGTTTTTAAAATTTTAAAAATTTCCGGAACCATAAAAGGATTAAATATAAAATGATTAACCTCTAATTATTAAGAGGTGAAGCTTTATGGCCCAAATTTTGCCAGAGTACATGGGTTATGATAGGACTATAGCAGTTTTTTCGCCAGATGGAAGGTTGTTTCAAGTTGAGTATGCAAAGGAAGCTGTGAAAAGAGGAGCAACCGCATTGGGAATAGTTTTCAAAGATGGTGTTTTACTGGCAACAGTAAAGCCAACCACAAAGCTTATGGTAACCCAATCTCTAGAGAAAATTTTTCAAATAGATGAGCATGTTGGGGCTGTGGCTTCTGGTTTATTAGCAGACGCAAGAATTTTGATAAATCAAGCTAGGATAAGAGCGCAAGTCCATAGGATTACTTACGATGAGCCGATAGATACTTGGAATTTGGCGAGAAGTATTGGAGATAGAATGCAGCTTTCTACTCTCTACGCAGGCCTAAGGCCTTATGGTGTAACTATACTAATAGGAGGGGTTGATAAGACAGGAAAACACTTAATAGAATCAGATCCTTCTGGAATGCTTTATGAGTGGAAAGCTTACGCAATAGGAAGAGGAGGTACTGTTGCAAACAAAATATTAGCGCAGAAATGGAAGGAGGATCTTACGGAAAAGGATGCGATAAAGCTTACTTTGGAAATAATAGAGAAAACAGAGAAGGAGAAGAAGGGAATAGATATTGCAGTGATAAGAGAAGATGATAAAAAGTTCAGGAAATTGAGTGAAAAGGAAATCAAATAGCTGATTGCCATGGCAATTAGTATAGATAAAGCAGTGGTTAGTAGATTAACTATTTCTGGCGAAAAATTCGAGGTTTTGGTAGACCCAAAACTAGCTTTTGAGCTTAAGAGAGGAAAAAATGTTGACATAAGAGAGGTATTGGCTATTCCCGAAATTTTAAGGGATGCGAGGAGTGCTGAAAGGGCCAGAGAAGAGGATTTAAGAAAATTTTTTGGCACAACAGACGTTTTCAAAATAGCTGAAAGGATAATAAAGGAGGGCGAATTCAGGCTTACAACTGAGCAAAGGAGGGAAATGATTGAAGAGAAAAAAATGCAAATTGCTACGATAATATCGAAAAGGGGTATAAATCCCCAAACAAATTCACCCCATCCTCCCCAAAGAATACTTAACGTTATAGAGCAGGTTGGTGTTAATATTGATCCTTTTTTGGATGCTGAGCTTCAAGTTGATAAAGTTATAAACGCGATTAAAAACCTTTTGCCGATAAAGTTTCAGAAAGTTTTAATCCAGTTTAAGATACCTCCTCAATTTTCAGGAAAAGTTTATTCAATACTCAAGCTGGGCAAAATAATAAGCGAGAAATGGCTTGAGGATGGAAGCTTACAAGTTGAAGTTGAAATATTAGCAGGTTTGCAAGATGAGATTTTCCAGAAAATTTCTTCTTTAACTCATGGCAATTTTGAATCGAAAATTTTAAGGAGGGAGGAAGTATGAGCGAAAAAGAGAGGCCGATAGTTTTGCCCGGAGAGTTTTTAGGGAATAAAGAAGGTAAAAAGGTTGGGGAAAATGTTTATGAGGAGGATGGAAAAATATTTTCTAAAGTTATAGGAATACCAAAAATAACTGAAAGCGAAGTTTCGGTTATTTCCCTTGCAGGAAAGTATGTGCCAAAAGTAGGGGATAGAGTAATAGGAATTATAGTTGACGTTGAAGTTTCAGGTTGGTTTGTGGATATAAATTCTCCTTACATAGCTTTCCTGCCATTGGGAGAGGCTGTCGAGGAATTTGTGGATACTTCTAGAGTTGATATAAGCAAGTACTACGACGTTAATGAAATAATTTTTTGCAGGATTTCAAAAGTAACTAAGAATAAAATAGTTCAAGTTACGATGCACGATTTACATGCAAAGAAGTTGGTTGGAGGAATAATAATTAAGATTACTCCGAGCAAAGTACCAAGAGTTATAGGAAGAGGAGGAAGCATGATAAATTTAATAAAGAATAAAACTGGTTGTGAATTAATAGTTGGGCAGAATGGTGTTATCTGGATAAAGGGTAAGGAAAAGGCAAAAGCTATAGAGGCAATACTTTTAATAGAGAAAGAATCGCATATAATCGGTTTAACGGAAAAGGTTGAAAAGATGCTAAGTGAGTAGTATGGAGCTAATAGTGAATGGAAAGAGGATAGACGGAAGGGAAGCAAACGAAATGAGGAAGGTTGAGGTTAAGCTAGATGTGATTAGCAGGGCAGATGGCTCTGCAGAATTTGCTTTTGGGAAAACAAGAGCTTTGGCATGTGTTTATGGCCCAAAAGCGCTTTATCCAAAGCATTTACAAGAATATGAGAAAGGGATTTTGAGGTGCAGATACAGCATGGCACCTTACAGCGTGGACGAAAGAAAGCCTCCTGCTCCTGACAGAAGGAGCATAGAGCTTTCAAAGGTTATAAGGTTGGCATTAGAGCCTGCTATATTCTTAGAAGATTATCCAAAGACTGCTATAGATGTTTATATTGAGATAACGGAAGCAGATGGTTCAACAAGAGTTACGGCAATAAACGCAGCTAGCTTAGCTTTGGCCTTGGCAGGAATTCCTATGAGGGATTTGGTTTGTGCATGTTCTGTTGGAAAGATAGATAATACTTTAGTTGTTGATTTGAACGGAAAAGAAGACAATTTTTCAGAGGCAGATGTTGTTTTTGCTATGATGCCTAGTAAAGGAAAAATAACGCTTTTGCAAATGGATGGTGTTTTGACAAGAGAAGAATTTAACAAGCTTATAGAAATGGCAAAGCAAAATTGCTATAAAATTTATGAGATTCAAAAGAATGCTTTGAAGGAAAAGTATAAGGTGAGTGAATAATGGAGTCTTATATATTAGAGTTGCTTGAAAAAGGGAAGAGGATAGATGGAAGGAAATTGGATGAATTTAGGAGAATAGAGATTAAAGAAAACGTTGTTTCAAAGGCAGAAGGTTCTGCTTCCGTAAAAATAGGAGAAACGCATGTAATGGCAGGAGTTAAGCTTGAGTTGGGAGCACCGTTTCCAGATTCTCCCAACGAAGGAATTTTGGTTGTTAACGCTGAATTCACTCCTTTAGCATCTCCTGAATTTGAGCCTGGTCCTCCTGGTGAGGATGAAATTGAGTTAGCAAGAGTAGTTGATAGGGGTATAAGGGAATCCGAATGTATAGAGCTTGAAAAGCTTTGCATCCAGCCCGGAGAAAAAGTTTGGTGTATTTTTGTTGATATTTCAGTTTTAAACCATCATGGCAATTTGCTGGATGCTTCAGCTTTAGCATCTTTCATAGCTTTAAAAAACACAAGAATTCCTAAGGTTGAAGATGGGAAAATAGTGAGGGGAGAATATCAGGGTATTCTTCCAATCGTTCATACTCCAATAACTGTAAGCGTTGCTAAAATAGGAAAGAATTTGCTGGTTGACACAAACTTTGAAGAAGAAAAAATTGTTGAATCAAAGGTTTGCGTAACAACAAGAGAAGATGGAAAAATTTGTGCAGTTCAAAAACAGGGAAGCGGATACATTTCGTTTGAGGAATTGGAAGAAATTCTCGATTTATCTTTTGAAAAAGCAAAAGAAATAAGGAAGATGGTGGAGTAAATGGGAAAGAAGAGTTTGGTAAAGAAAATAAAGCTCGGAAGAATAGGGAAAATCAAAAATGCACCACGCTGGGCTGACATAAGAAAGTTTGGGTTAAAAAGGGCTAGGACAAGAAGAATAATAGTAAATAAAATAAAAAGATGGAGGCGAAGCAAGCTTAAAGTCTAAAGTGTTTCTTCTGCTGAAACAACTTCTGTTTCTCGGCATAAAGCTGTAACTCTTGCTTTAGTTGGTTGTGGCGAGGAAAGATTTTTATCAAGTAGTACCGAGAAAGTATGAACAGACCCTGGCCTCATCGGGTTTGTTGGAGTGAAATCTGTGCTAACGTTTTTTCCCACATAACCCAAAGCATCACTCAAGTAAATCGTAAAGTTGTAAAGGTCTTCTGAACCTGCATAGTAAATTACTTCAACGTTAAATGTATCGTTTCGGTTTGTTTCAGTACTAACAACTCTTCCTATATCCAATACAGATTTCGAGCAAGCTATAAGCTTTTCTGCTCCTGCTCCTGCAACCCCTGTTTGCGTTCTTGTCATGCTTATCATCCAAACGCTTAGCAAGCCTCCTACTGCAACTGTGAAAGCTATTAGCAATATAACAGCAAGCATCGGGCTTATTCCTTTCATGTTCTCTTAATTGAATTTTGGTTTGATTTGCTTAAATATTTTTAAATCAGAATAAGAAAATATGGCTGAAGAAAGGATAATAACTATTAATTTAAGGAAAAGGTTGATTGAAAAAGCAAGATGGAAAAGGAAAAGGGCAGCGATTAAAGTTTTGAGGGAAATGTTAGAAAGAAGGTTGAAGAAAAAAGTTAAAATAGACAAAAGCATAAACGAGAAAATTCATGGTAGCGGAAAAGTTTATTCAAGATTGAGAATAAAATTGGAAAAAATGGATGATGAAACTTTTTTAGCTAAGCTGGTATCATGAAAATTTTAACCATAAACTTTTTCGGAGATTGTAATATAGGAATTTTTGGAAAAGCGTGCGATAAATTTTGCCTGATATCCAGAACAATTCCTGAAAGGATTAAGGAAAAAATGGAAGAAGTTCTTAAGGTTAAAATTTTTGGGTTAACTGCTGCAGAAACTGAACTAATAGGCTTATTTATATCCTTGAACTCAAACGGGATAATCGTACCAAAAATTTTTAATGAAAAGGAAATTGAAGTTTTAAACAAAATTAAGGAAGAGGTTGGAATAAATTTGGGGATTTTAAAAACGAGGCATACTGCAATAGGGAATTTAATAATTTGCAACGATAAAGGAGCTATAATAAGCAAGCTTTTAAAGAAGGATGATAAAAAGGTTGTGGAGGATTGCTTAAACGTTGGTGCAGAATACTCTACAATAGCTAAATTAAACATAGTTGGATCTTGCGGAATAGCAAACAATAAAGGGTGCCTGCTCCATAGGGATGCAAGCGAAGAGGAAATAAAGGTTGTGGAAGATGTTTTAAAAGTTGAGGTGGGAATAGGTACAGTAAACTTCGGCTCTCCTTTTATTTCGAGCGGGATAATATCTAATAGCTTTGGGGCCTTAATAGGAGAAAAAACAACAGGAGCAGAATTGGCTAGAATAGAAGAAAGCCTAAAGCTCTAGCTCTTTTTCTTCCATATCGTTAGCTTGCATTTTCCGCAGTAATATCTGTCTTCATGCTCAGCCATGTAAGTTCCTTCCCCGCATCTATCGCAAACCCTTCTTTTCCCTATTAGTTCGCTAACCCTCACTGGCTTGTGCTTCATTTTTCTCACCTATTTTAACTTTTGCAAAAGATTCGCATATACCTTTCTTAGTTAAGATGTAATCTACTTTTATTGAATCCTCTCCAATAGAAAAATATTTTGCTATTTCCTTTTTCACATCCTCCTTTGAAGGGGTAGCACTATTAGGATGCTTTATTCTAACCTTTAGCTCTTTCCTTTTAAGGAAAGGATTTTCCTTCTGCTCTAAAATTTCTATTTCCATGCTCAACCCACATACAAGGCATAACTTCCTTCTTCTTCTATCCCCAAAACCTTTGCTATTTCACTATCTTTATTTAAAATTACTACTAAGCCTTTCCAGCTTGTTGATAAGTTTGTTGATTTGCAAGTAGGGCAAACTTTTTCTGTTGTAAACCTCCTACAATTCCTGCAAACTTGAATCCTTTTCATATTCTCACTTTTTCTTCTTTTTCTTCTCCTCTTCTAGCCAATGCAAAGCTCCTAGGCCGGGTTGCCTCATGGTTAAGCCAATTTTATTCTCCTCCTTTCCTATACTACTTGCAATAACTCTTGCAATTACTTTATCCCCTTCTTTTAAAGTTTTCTTAGTTTGCTTTCCAAGAAAAACAGAATTTTTCGAGTCATAACTTACAAAATCGTCCATGAGCTGGGAAATGTGAACTAAGCCATCAAAAGGGCCTATTCTTATGAAAGAGCCAAACTCTGTATTATCTATTACTTCACCATAAACAAGCTCATTTATTTCAGGTTTAAAGGCCAGTATTTTAAATTTTGTATAGTAATGAACTCCTCCGTCCCCAGGCAATACTTTTCCTTCACCAACCTCTTCAACAGAAACTATTCCAAGTATTAAGCCAATCCTAGGATCTATAGTTCCTTCCAATTGCTGCTCCAAAGCCTTTTTAACAGCTTCTCTAACATTAGAGCTAAGCATTTCAGGAGGAACTCTTACCTTGCTTTCTACTGTAACAATTCTATACATTCTTTTCACCAAACTTTTTCTTATAAGCCTCAATAGCCCTTTCTATTTCTTTTTCTGCTTTTTTCCTCCCTTCCCATCCCTTAACCCTAACGAATTTTCCAGGCTCAAGCCTTTTATAAGTTTCAAAAAATTCCTTTATTTCTTTAAGCTTATGCTCGTCCAAATCCTTTATATCCTCAATTTCATTAAATCTTGGATCTTCAACAGGAACAGCTATTATTTTTGTGTCCAAACCTTTTTCATCCTCCATTATCAAAATTCCAATAGGCCTTGCTTCTATCAAGCATCCAGGGAAAGTTGGATAAGTTGTTAATAGTACAACATCTATAGGATCCTCATCATCATACCAAGTTCTTGGAATGAAACCATATTCAAAAGGCCAGAAGACAGGTGAAAATAGTACTCTATCAAGCTTGAAAACACCCTTTTCCTTATCATATTCTACTTTATTCGTTGATCCTTTTGTGTTTTCTATTACTAAGTTGAATTTATTCGGCTTTCCAGGTTCTATATCGTGAAACAAATTCATCATTCCACCCCCAACTTTTTTCTTCCCCTCAAATAAATAGTTTTTATCCCCCCTACTTTTAATTTTTTTCTCAAGCTTAAATCGTTTGTTGCAACTATTAAATCTTTTTCAGCTAGTTTTAAAATGGCATCATCAGCACTTCCCTCAACTTCCAAAACTTCAATTTTCTTCGAATTTATAAAATGCAAAGCAACTTTTGCAAATTTGGAATCCCTTTTCTTACTTCCTGCAAGGCTCTTTACTTCATTCAAAGCAGGTTTTGGAATTAAAAATTTTACTTTTTCGTTGAGCAATTCCTCAATTTTTTCCAAATCAACTTTGAATTTTAAACATGATATGAGAAAATTCGAATCCAGCAAAACTTTTTTCATAATTTCTTTTTTAAGATAAAAATTAAATAAAAGTTTCCCAAGTTTTTGGCATCTTATAATCCTTTCCATAATCTTGGCTTTAGCCATTATAAGCTACATTATGCTGAAAATTTTTTTAAGAGGA
>CAZPVR010000001.1:0-40579 GCA_964590365.1 uncultured archaeon | reverse complement strand
ATTTCAATAGAATCTCCTAGAAAATCTAACAACAGAATAATTTCCCATCCTCTAAAAGACATTTTGATTTACGGTTATTCTTTCCTGCATAACATGACAGGCTCTTATCCTGTTTTAACCTTAATAAACTTTAGTTATGACAGCAAGCTTCTTGGAACCAATTCAACAGATTCTTCAGGCTTTTATTCCTTCACTTTTTATATAGACTCGGAAGGAGTTTATACCTTAAAAGCAAATGCAAGCTACGAAGGAGCTTATGGAGAAAATTACACAACCCTTTTAATTTTCTTTTCTCCGAATTATGCAACCTTTAAACTCTCTTATTCCTTAGGAAATTCAAAATCCAACGACATTTATAAGATCGGAGATTTCAACGGCAGCGTAGACGAATTAGACTTATCTTATACTCTATACCCAAATCAACTAACCCATGCTTACGTTTGTACGCATGATGATACAGAGTATTCAGAGGGCTTACTTTTATCCTTAGTTCATTCTTATAGAAAAAGCGATTTGGGTTACGTAAGATTTACTTCTTCCTCAGCTCAAAACTATACTTTAGAGCTGAATCAAAAGATTGATAGCTCAAACCTTTTAATAGCTTTCACTAAAGGAACTTGCGAATTAATAGATAAAAAAATGTATCTAGTTGAATCTCAAACAATCCCTTCAAAAGCTTTTTCAAGTTTTGCCTTCCCATTCCCAACTCAAAACATCTTCCAAATAATCGCAAGCTATAATAAGCTAAGCTTAAAAGGCAACACAACCTTTTCAAAAGGTTTGCATTCAATTTGTATAGAAAAAGTTGAAATTAACGAAGCTTCTAAGCCTGTTGTAGAGGTGAGAAAATGCTGAAAGGAGTTAGCCCTTTCGTTTCAACAGCCCTAATAATTTTACTTTTAATAATCTCTATAAGCTTAGCTGTAGGTATTGGAAAGGAAGTTATTGAAAGGGTTAGGGAAGCTAATGTTGTGAATGAAGCGATACAAAACATGAAGCTTTTGGATAACAGCATAAGAAAAACTGCAATGGAAGGAATTGGAAATATGAAAAAAATTAGCATTAAAGTTTCCGATGGAATTTATAGAGTAGATGAAAAAACCAATAGCATAGAGTTCATTTTTCCAGTAAAGTATGGAATAATAGAACCGGGTACTTACGTAAAAGAGAATAACTTAATTCTAGCATGCGGAGCTAATTCAAAGGCTTATGAGGAGGATTTGGATTATGATGGGGAAAATGAATTGGTTTTGGAGAACGAAATTTTAAAAGTTGGAATACAAAAGGTTGGGAGTAAGGATGATTTCAGGCCAATAGATACTAAAAACAACATAAAGATAATGATATTTAAGGAAAACAATGCTACTGTTATACCAGAAGATTCCTCAATAATTTTGGATGATTTCCCCGAAACCTCTTATGGCTATGGCTATTCCAAGCTTTTAAGGGAAGGATATCATTTACCAAAAGCAGAAGCTTTGGTGCATATAAGCTCTGAGCTTGCTGAGTACGATATAATTTATACTTTACAATCCGGAGCAGATTATTTGATGGTTAAAATCTTAAACGCAAAGTATAAATAAAGACAATTAAACTTTGAATTATGATTGAATGGTATCTTGTAAGGCCTGATTGCTTGTATGCCTTAGAGGATAATTTAGTTAAAAAAGTTTTGCCCCGCTATGTAAAAGTTGTTGAAAATAAGTTAGCTTCGAACTTTCAAATTGCGAAAAGGATAGTTTTTGATTTTGAAGAAAGTTTGAGCGAAGAAGATTTGTGGAAGGAACATGAAAAACTTATGAAGAAATTTTACGAAATAAAAGAGGTTTTGGATAAAGGAAAAATGAATTTAAGCGACCTAGAAATCCCAAGATTTTCTTTGCTCGATTTAAAAATTTTTTTAACGAGAGAGATTTTAAAATCTTGTGAATTGTGCGAGAGAAAGTGCAAAGTTAACAGGCTTGAAGGTTTGAAGGGAGAGTGCAAAGTTGGAACAGAATGCTTGATTTCCTCGGAATTCGTTCATTTGGGTGAGGAACCTTTCATTTCCCCAAGCCATACAATTTTCTTCATGGGTTGCAATTTTCATTGCGAGTATTGCCAAAATTATACAATAAGCCAATGGTTTGAAAAAGGTTATGCCATTACTCCGAAGCAAATGGCAAAAATTATTGAAAAGAGGAGGGAGCAGGGTTGTAGAAACGTTAATTTTGTTGGTGGCGAGCCCACCCCAAATCTTTTGAACATTCTTGAAAGCTTAAAGTACTGCGAAGCAAACGTTCCAGTAGTTTGGAACTCAAATTTTTACATGAGCGAAAAAACTATGAAAATTTTGGATGGTATAGTTGATTTACACTTATCAGATTTTAAATATGGAAATGATGAATGTGCTTTAAGATTGTCGAAAGTAAAAAATTATTTTGAAGTTGTTTCAAGAAACCATTTAATTGCTTGTAAGCAAGCTGAAGTAGTTGTTAGGCACTTAATTTTACCAAATCATGTCGAATGCTGTAGCAAGCCGGTAATGGAATGGATTGTGAAGAATATTAGGGAGAAATGCATAGTAAACCTAATGGACCAGTATAGGCCTGAATTTAAGGCTAAAGAATACATAGATATAAATAGGAGAATAAGTAGAGAAGAATTTGAAGAAGTAGTTGATTATGCGAAAAAATTGAAGATAAATTTTATAGTTTGAGGTGGAAGTATGAGGGCAATATGGAGCGGAAGCATTTCTTTCGGGTTAGTAAACATTCCTATCAAAGTTTATTCAGCAACAGAAGCAAGAATAATTTCCTTCCACAATTTGCATAAGGAGTGCGGAACTCCTTTAATAAACAAGAGATGGTGCCCAAAGTGCAATAAGGAAGTGGCTTATGAAGATGTGGATAAGGGGTTTAAGCTAACTAAGGAAAAGTATATAGTAATAAAAAAAGAGGATTTGGAGAAACTTAGGCTAAAAACTACTAAAGCAATTGAAATTCAAGAGTTTGTAGACATTTCACAAATAGACCCTATATTCATAGAAAAAAGCTATTATGTTGTTCCGGAAGAAACAGGGATCAAAGCTTATTCTTTGTTCGTAGAAGCCTTAAGGGTTTCCAACAAAGTTGCTATAGGAAAAGTTGTTATGAGGAATAAAGAATACCTAGTAGCTTTAAGGGCTTTCAAGAAAGGGTTGGTTATGCATATTTTGCACTACTTAGGAGAAGTTAAGGACATAGAAGAGCTTAGCGAGCTAAAGAATTTGGTAACTGTTAAGGAGGAGGAGCTGAAATTGGCTCAAGCTTTAATATCAAAGCTAACAGAGCCAGAGTTCGATGTTTCAAAATTTAAAGATACTTACACTGAAGAGTTGATGAAGCTTATAAAGGCAAAAGCTGAAGGGAAGGAATTTAAAGTAGAAGTTGAAGAGCCTGTTGAAAAGGCTAAAAGCTTGCTGGAAGAGCTTAAAGCTTCCGTAGAGCTTGTTAAGAAAAAGAAGAAAGCTTGACATGGAAGTTTATATAGGATGTTGCGGCTTTCCGATGAGTATGGAAAAATATTTTAAAGAGTTTTCTGTAGTTGAGATTCAATCAACCTTTTATAAGATTCCGAGCTTGGATTTGGTTAAAAAATGGAGGGAGAAGGCTCCAAAGGATTTTGAATTTTCGGTTAAAGCTTTCCAAGGAATTACCCATCCAACAAGCTCACCAACATGGAAAAGAGCAGGAATGGAAAGGAGTGAAATTGAAAAGTTGAAAGACAAAGTAGGCTTTCTCAGGCCTACTAAAGAGGTTATGGAATTCTGGAATAAAAATTTGGAAATTTGCAAGCTTTTGGGTTCAAAAATTTGCTTGATCCAACTTCCTCCAAGTTTTAAGGAAGAAGAGGAAAATCTGAAAAATGCGAAAGAATTCTTTAAAAGGATAGAGAGAAATGGAATTTCTATATGCTTAGAGTTAAGGGGATGGAGCGAAAAAGGCTTTAAAGAAATTTGCAAAGAATTTGATTTAATTTCTTGCGTAGACCCGTTTGCTTCAAAGCCTTTATGGTTCTCTAAGAAGAAAATTGCATACTTTAGGATGCATGGTAGCTATGAGAAAGGAAGGATCAATTATAAGCATAAGTATGAGAAAAAAGAGCTTTTAGAGCTTAAGAGCATAATAGAAAGTTTAAACGTTAAAAAAGTTTATTGCTTGTTCAATAACGTTTGGATGAAAGATAGTGCTATAAGCTTTAAGAAGGTGATGGGGTTGTGAGCTTGTTCGATAAAAAAATAAAACCGATGCTCGCCCAAATTTCACAGCCATTTGATTCAAAAGAATGGCTCTTCGAGATCAAAATCTTTTGGTGAAATGCCAAAAGATGGTCTTATTCGACGGAACGAGAGCCATTTGCTACTTGGATAAGGTTAATAATGAAGTAAGGTTTTTGAATAGAAGGGGAATTTACTTTGAAAAAAGATATCCTGAGCTTAAGGGCTTGATAGATGATGTTAAGGGAGAAAAAGTAATTTTGGACGGCGAAATAGTTGTTTTCAAGGAGGGAAAGCCAGATTTCCCTTCTTTACAAACGAGGGAGCATGTTGATGATTATGCAAGAATTGAAATACTCTCAAAGATTTTACCAGCAACTTTTGTGGCCTTTGACATTTTACATTTGAACGGGGAGGATTTAATAGACCTTCCTTTAATAAAAAGGAAGAAAATTTTGGAGGATGTTGTGAAGGAAAGCAATAGAATAATTTTATCTCCTTATGTTATAGGTAAAGGAAAGAATTTCTTTGAAGAATGTAAGAAGAAAGGTTTGGAGGGTATAATGGCGAAAAGGCTAGATTCTAAGTATGAAATAGGAAAAAGGAGTAAGGAATGGTTAAAGATTAAGTTTTTGAAGAGTTTGGACTGTATAGTAATAGGCTTTACTGAAGGAACAGGATGGAGGGAAAAATATTTTGGTTCTTTGCTATGCGGGATTTACTTTAAGAAAGAACTGAAGTACTTGGGAAGGGTTGGGACAGGATTTAACGAGGAAGATTTAATTTTTTTAACAAAACTGTTTAAGAAAATAGAAACGGGGGAATGTCCGATAAAGGATTTTGAGGATAGAGAAATTTTGGAAAAGATACATTGGGTTAGGCCTAAGTATGTCGTTGAGGTATGCTTTATGAATTTAACAGAAGATTTAAAGTTTAGAGCACCAAGCTTTAAAAAAATTAGGTTTGATAAAACTCCTGAAGAATGTATTTTGGAAGAAAGCGAATTGAAATTTTATAAAGCATGAGCTTCCATGAATTCTTTTTTTGTTTTATGGAGTAAGGGAGAAAAATTTTCTTTTCTTACATGCTCTTTCACAACCTTTCCAACAACTATGAAATGATCCCCGAACTTTTTCATGAACTCAACTTTGCATTCAAAGCTTATAGGAGCCTCTTTAACCAAGGGAGCTTTTATAATTTCTCCTTCTTCCCCTTCTATGCCCGCAAGCTTGAATTTGTCAACATCCTTTCCAGAATATTTCCCGCATATCTCAGCAACTTCCTTCATTTCCTTGCTCAATAAATTTAGGCTGAATTCCTTCGTTTCTCTCAAATTTCTAAAAGTTTCTCTTTCAGGAGAAATGGAGAATGCTAAGTATTTTGGTTCAAAGCTTACTGGCATTACAAAGCTTGCTGTCATAAGATTTTTCTTCCCTTTTTTATTAACACTTCCTATTAAAACTGTGCAACGAGGAAAGATTTGTTCTGAAATCCTCATATTTATAAATAAAAATCTTAAAAATAAATGTGGCGAAGAAAAAGGTGAAGAAGGATAAAATACCTGCTTTGATAATAATAGGTTTAGTTTTGCTAACAATTCTTTCAAGTTTCAAAAACTTTTATCCTTTAACTATGAAAGTGGTTGAAATTCAAGGATTTAAAAGAGTTTTTGTTGATCTGGAGTTGGAAGAAGAAAGGGGTATAGTGAAGCTTTATTCAGATTGTCATGAGCTTAGGATGGAGATAAGTAAAGAGCAGGCAGTTTCGATAATAAATGGAGAAAATAAAATAAGGTATTTCAGACCATTAACTCATGATCTAATGAGCGATATTATAGAAGGCTATGGAATTAAAGTTTTGATGGTAAAGATAGTTGATATTAAAAACAATACTTACTTTGCAGACCTTGTTTTAAGGTACGGAAATAAAATTTTAAGCTTAGATTCAAGGCCTAGCGATGCTTTGGCCATAGCTGCAAGAACAGATTACTTAGTTCCTGTTTACGTTAAGGAAGAAATACTTGAAAAATATGGCATAAAAACTTGCTAAATCTCTTCTTTAAACTTTTTTTCGAATTCCTCAATCTTTTCCATAATCCTATCGCAAGCTTTTTCCAAGGCCTCTTCCGGCTCGCCTCTATAGACTTTGAGTACTATCTTAGGCTCAGCTAAGTAAGGATGCTCTTTTCTCATAGCAGATTCTAAAACGGTTTTATCGTTCCAAAGCTCTTCTCTTATCGCGTTAATGAAGCCTAAGGATTCCCCCCTAACTTCCAAAATTAATTCTTTTTCTTCCTTCTTTAAAACTACTAACTCCATGTTTTCGTAAATCTTAATTTTCAATTCAAGAATTTAAATATTTCTCAACGAATGCAAAATTTAACATAGGAATTTTAAACTTGCTCAAATCGTCTATACCAAGCCTTGGGCAAGCAAGGTTTATCAAAAAATCAAGCTTTAAACCTTCCAACTTTTCAGGAGTAATTTCATCCATCGCAAAAACAAAAACTTCCTTCCCTTTTTTCTTTAGCCTTCTTTTAATTTCAAAAAAATCTTTTCTTAATTGGCCTTTTTTCCAGCTCACTAATATTCCAACCCTCTTTGCCCCATCTATTAAACTTTTATTCCACTCTATTATCTTTTGAGTCCTCCTTTTAAATTCCTCCAAACTTTTAATTTCCTTCTTTTCCAAATCCAAATTTAGAACAGGCTTTTCTGTAAAAAGGGTTAAACCTGCTGCATAGAATTCTCCTGCAGAAATGCAGAGAAAGCAATCAACCTCTTTCTCAATCTTAAGCGCAGCACTTATATTACAACCCAAAACCTGGCCGGGATAATTTAAACTCTTGTGAACAAAAACTTTTTTCCCTCTCTTTTCCAAAAAATCCTTTACCTTTGGTAAAAGCTTTACGAATTGTATGCTAGTTACTAAGCCGATTTTTTCATAATCCTTTATTTTCTCATATTCTTTTTCGATCAAGGAGCAAGCATCTGCTTCTATGAAATATTCCCAGTAAACAACGGGGATTTTCGCTTTTTTAACAAACTTTTCATGCCCAATGTGCAGAATAGCATCGCATCCTAACCTTAAAGCTTCTTCATCCCTTAAATCGCAAGCCCCGAAGCAAGGCTCTAAGCAAATCAGTACATCAAAACCATTCTTTTCTAACTCTTCAGCAATTTCTTGTATTTTAAGCTTTAGGCCTTCTGGAAATTGAACCAAAATTTTTCTCGCTTTAATTCTTTTCAATTTCTTAATAGCATCTTTCACCCAATCACCATTAAAATCAAAGATGGGAGAAAAATTATTAATAAGCAAATTATTATGAATAAGAGAAGCCTGAATAATCTTCTTTCCCCCCAAATAAGGCCTAGAATTCCTCCTGTTAACATGCCAAAAAAGTGAGCTGGGTATGCTATTTCCGAAACTAGAAAAAGGTTTGAAATAGTTACTAGAAAATAAATAGCTCCAGCTACTATGAAAGGAACTGGTATTATGGTTGGAAAGAAAACAAACTTTCCCGGACATATGAAAGTTCCTAAGCCTATTAAAGCAGATATTGCACCAGAAGCCCCTACTGCTAACGATTCAGGAGGATAGAGAAACATTGAAAGATTGCCAAATATACCTCCCAAGAAATAAGTTATTAAATATTTAATCTTGGTAACTTTAGATTCGATTGCCCATCCAAGAACGAAAAGAGCTGCCATGTTGAAAATTAAATGAAAAATGTGTGCATGGAGGAAAAAGGATGTTATCAAAGTATAATACTTTCCTTCGAGAAAATTTTTGACGCTGAATCCATATTCTTTAGCATAATATTCGCTGATGAAAATCCCGTTTGAAGTTAGTAGGAAAGTTGAAACGTTTAGCAGAATCAAAAAAATTGTGAGCTTCATCTTTTATTTTTTTGCTATTTTTTAATAAAAATTTAATATGGAGAAAGAGAGAAAGGCATATTTAATATTTAGGAAAAAGAGGGTTGAGATTGATTTGGAAAGTGAGAGAAGAATTCATTTTAAGGTTAGGGGCGAAACGGATTTACATTCCGTCATTTTTGATAAAATTAAAAAGGAGTTTATTTGCGATTGCAAGTTTTTTTCCTTGAAGCAAAAGCCTTGCTCGCACATTCTTGCATGCAAAATGCTTTTAGAAAAATTAAGGAAAAATCCTTTTCCTATCCCTGGGGAATAAGCAAACTTCCCTAATATTTTCCCTTCCTGCAATTGCCATAGTAATTCTTTCTAGGCCTATGCTCCATCCTGCATGCTCCACGCCCCCATACCTAAAACAGTCTATATAAAATTCAAAATCTTTCGTATCCAATCCTTTTTCTTTAATTCTTTTAATCAACAAATCTGGGTCATGAATTCTTTGCGTCCCAGAAGATATTTCCAAACCCTTGAATATCAAGTCAAAGGCCCTAACTATTTTAGGATTTTTTTCATCTGGCATAGCATAGAAAGGCTTAAGCTCCTCAGGCCATTCTGTCAAGAAAAATGCATCCTCTTTCAGAATTTCCCACAACTTTTTCTCTTGAATCTTTGAAAAATCATCCCCATACTTAATTTCTTCCCCATTCTCAGAAAGAATTTCCACAGCTTTTGAATAAGTAATTCTCTTCAAAGGCAATTTTGGTATCTTAACTTCCTGCTTTAAAATTTCCAATTCTTCCCTACACCTTTTCACTTCTTTCAGTATGAAAACAAGACACTCCTCCAAAACTTTCATAACATCCTCATCGTTAGCAAAAGCCTGCTCTATATCCATTTGTCTTATTTCGTTTAAGTGAGTTGGCTGGTCGAATTTTTCTGCTCTAAAAACTGGGGTAATACAAAAAACTTTTTCAAAGGCTAAAGCACAAATTTGCTTGTAAAGCTGGGGAGATTGGGCAAGAAAAGCTTTTTGTTCAAAGTACGGGAGAGAAAAAAGTTCAGCACCGCCTTCGCTTGCAGAAGAAATTATTATAGGTGGTTGAATTTCTATGTAACCATTTTTTAGCATGAAATTTCTAAAAGCTTCCGCTATCTTTGCTTGTATTTTAAAAATCGCTCTTGATGTTTGGGTCCTCAAATCCAAAAGCCTATTATCCAGCTTTGTTGCTAAATTGGCCTTTGTAACTTCTCTTGGATCTAAGGGTAGCGGAACTTTCGCTCTGCTTATAACTTTTATTTCTTCAGGAATGACTTCAAATTCTTTCTGCTTACTTCTAACAACCTTCCCCTTTACTAAAACACAATCCTCCTGATGCAGTTTCTTCATAATTTCAATAATTTCATCCTTTACCACACCTTTTTTCGCTGTTACTTGGGCAATACCATCCTTGTCCCTTAAAAGGAGAAAATTTATATTCCCAAGTATTCTTACGTCGTGGCACCATCCACCCAAAACTACTTCTTTTCCAACCAGCTTTTTAAGTTCACTCGTATAGTTCTTCTTCATGCTTCCAACCCGTAGAGCAAAAGCCAGAAAACAAACCAAAGAAGGAAAAAAGTTGCTGTTAAATCAAAAATAATTTTCTTCTCTTTAATTAAAAAAGGAAATGAAAAAAGGAATAATATTATGGGAGGGAAAAGTGGAAAGAGTAAGCTTTGAAAATTTTTAAGTAAAATTTGGGAGAGAAAGGCTGCAAATATTCCAAGAAAGCCAAAGATTAAAATCAGCCTCTTTTCCCCCATAATACCACTATTTCATTTTCTTAAAGAAATCTTTTATAATTTTTTGCAGGCTTTTACCCTTGAGTATTTCTTCCCTTACCCATGGTTTTAGCTTTTTTCCCTCTCTCCAAAGCCTTTCTGCCACGCTTTCAACAGTATCCCAATGCCATCTTATGAAGTCAGGTTTTTTATCATACTCAAGAAAAACCTTTTCCAAAAATTTTATCGTTCTCTCATCATGGCTGTAACCAACGCCAAAATCAAACTTAACTTTTTTCTTCAATTCCTCTATTGCCCTATCCCTTTCAACTTTTGCTACTATAGATGCTGCTGAAACTACCGGATAGTTTTCATCTGCATAATTTTCAACTACAAGCTCAACATCCTTGCTTAAATTTTTCCTTATCATCCTTTCGAACCTAGGATTTTCTCTTGCATTGCCAAGGGAATCTATGTAAAATTTTTTTGCATCTATCATTTCAATCAGTTGTGCAATTTTTATTGCTTCCAACTCATCAAGCTTAATTTTTTTCTTACTATAGCTCAGAATTTTGCATGCAGGAATTCTTAAGACAACTACATTCTTAGCAATTTTTTCTATTTCTTCGACAAGCTCTTTTCTCCTGCTTGGGCTCAAAGTCTTGGAATCCTTTACTCCAATAGCCTTAAGCTTTTTTTCATCCTTTTTCTCTATGCAAACGCAAGCTATGACTAAAGGCCCGATTAAAGCTCCTCTCCCTGCTTCGTCTATTCCACAAATTAAGATGTAATCACCTTTATATTTTCTTCTAAATTCTTTTAAAATAAATATGATAGGAATAGAAGAAGTTGAGAAAGAGATTATTTCTGGGAAAAAGTTAGAAGATGTTATTAAAAAGTTTGGATGGAAATTTTTTGAAAATTTTGTTAAGGAAGTTCTAGAAATTCATTCTTTCACTTCGTTTAATAATTTTAGGTTCAAGACAGTAAGAAGGTTTGAGATAGACGTTCTTGCTGTCAAAGGAGATCTGGTTCTTGGAATAGATTGCAAAATGCTTTCAAGGGGAAGGTATAAGAAGAGTGAGATAAGAAGGGCAGCCTTGCTCCAAGAGGAAAGGTTGAGGGAACTGAAAAAAGTTTCCGCAAGTTTTAATTTGAGCGGCAAAAAATTTTACTCTGTATTAATTACGCTTCTAGAAGAAGAGATTGTTAAAGAAGGCAATACACTCGTAATTCCTGTTTGGAAATTGAACAATTTTCTCTGCAACTTGGAATACTATTTAAGCTTTTCGAAAAACTTATAAATACTATTTAAGTTTTAAATTCTAATATTAAGAGAGGTGGGGAGATGGATTTTAAAATAAGGATTGAAAACATAGTTGCTTCAGCTTCTCTGGGTGTTGAAATTCCGTTGGAAAAAATAGTTACTAAAGGGGAGGGTGTGGAATACGAGCCAGAACAATTCCCAGGCTTAGTTTATAGAATTAATAAACCGAAAGCAGCTGCTTTAATTTTTGGCTCAGGAAAAATAGTATGTACAGGAGCAAGAAGCATACAAGACGTAAACTTAGTTTTTGAAAAGGTAAAAAATTTTGTGAAGAAAGCTGGAGTAAAAATACCTAAGAATACAAAAATACAAGTTGAAAACATAGTCGCTTCAACTAAGCTGGATGCTAACTTAAATTTGGATAAAATTGCCTTCAGCCTTGAAAATTCTGAATACGAGCCAGAACAATTTCCAGGTTTAGTTTATAGAATGGAGTCTCCAAAAGTAGCGTTCCTTCTCTTCGGCTCAGGAAAAATAGTATGTACAGGAGCAAGAAGCATACAAGACGTAAAAGATGCTGTGAAGAAGGTTTCGGAAAAACTTAAGAGGATAGGGGCATTAGTTAAAAGATAGTTTTCTGAATCATTTCAGAAATTAGAAAAAGATTTATTAATGTAAATTATAAAAGTATTGGGTTCTATGGAGAGAGACGATATTATAGATATATTCGCGGAATTCCTAAAGGAGAATTATTACCAAGAAATAATTTCATGCTTAAGCCAAGGAAAAAAATCTTTAATAGTGGATTTTGGCCTTTTGGATAAGTTTAATCCAGAAGTTGCCGATCTTGTGGTGGAAAATCCTGAAGAAACTATACCGCTTGCAGAGGAAGCGCTTAAGCAACTGGATTTACCAGGAGAAGAAGTCTTAAGGATAAGGTTTGTAAATTTACCGGAAGAGAGGGAAATAAGAATAAGAAACATAAGATCTAACCATATAGGTAAGCTTATAGTTGTAGAGGGCATAGTTAAAAGAGCAAGTGAAGTAAGGCCTGAGGTTTCTGAGGCAGTATTCTTATGTCCAGAATGTGGAAAAAGAATTTCTGTGCTTCAAACTGAAAGGATGATAAGGGCTCCCACAGAATGCGATTGTGGTTGTAAAAAAGGTTTTAAGTTTGTCGATCAGAAGCTTTACGATGCAAGATGGATAGTGATAGAAGAGCCTTTTGAGATTACTAGTGGAGAAAGGCCTTCTGAAATAATGGTTTTCTTAAAAGAAGACCTTACTTTGCCAAAAATGCAGACAAAAACAGACCCTGGAAATAGGATAAGAGTAATTGGTATCTTGAAGCAATTGCCAAGAAGAGTTAAAGGAACGAGAAGTAGACAGATAGAAATTTATTTAGATGCGAATAACATTGAGAGCATAGAGGTTGAATGGGAAGAAATTGAAATTTCTCCTGAAGATGAGAAAAAGATTTTAGAGCTGTCAAAAGATCCTGAAATTTACAGAAAATTTGTTAATTCAATCGCTCCAAGCCTTTATGGGATGGATGAAGTAAAAGAGGCCATTTTGCTTCAGCTTTTTGGTGGAGTCCCTCACATACAAAAGGACAAATCGAGAGTAAGGGGAGATATTCACATTTTATTAGTCGGCGACCCAAGTTGTTTGGTTGGGGATGAAAGAGTTATACTTGCAAATGGTAGTATTGTTAAAATTTCTTCTCTAGGCTCACATCATTTACAGAAAATTAATGTTCCAGTTTATTTAGCACAGGGTTATAAAAGAGGAATGGCAAAAGTCTTTCATAAGTACGAATTTCATCCTATAATAGAAATTGTTACAGAAAGTGGAAAAAGTATAAAAGGTACTTTCAACCAGCCTGTTCTGGCTAAGGAAAGTGGAAAGGGTGCTTTTGGTAAACCCTTACCAGTTATGTGGAAACGTTTGGATGAAATAAAAATTGGTGATAAAGTTAGAACCATCAACTGGATACCATGCAGAATCTACAAATATGTAGAAACTAAATGGAATATCGAAGATAATTCTAAGAGAGGAAAGAAAATTAAAATACCGAAAGTGGTAGATGAAAAATTGGCAAGCATTCTTGGTTATTTGTTGGCTGATGGTTATGTACAAAAATACAGAGTTGGTTGTACATTCAACTATGAAGAGCTAGATTTATTACCAAAAATGAAAGAATTTTTCAAGGAAATTTTTGATATAGAACCAAGAGTTAAAAAGCATAAAGGAAAAAACGGTGTTAATATTGAAATGGTATTTAATTCTTTTAGATTGGCGAAAATTTTGGAATTTATAAAAATTAAAAGAATTCCTGACTTAATTTTACAATCAAAAAATAGCGTTGTTGCTCATTTCCTTTCTTGGCTTTATGATGGTGATGGCTCAGTAATTTCAAAAGGGAGTAGAAGAGGCATACTTTATAAAGCTAAAGATGTTGAATTATTGCGTGATATCCAAATTCTCTTATTAAGATTTGGCATTCACTCAAGAATTTATGGAAATAACTTAATGATAAGAGAAGCGAACTCTATTATGAAGTTCGCTAAACATATAGGCTTTAACTCAAAAAAGAAAAAAGAAAAGCTAGAAAAACTTGTAGAAGAAGTAAAAAAATTGAAACGAAGAAAGCATTATAAACGCTGGGAAAAAGTTGTTAAGATAATATATCATCCTCCAGAAACTGTTTATGACATAGAAGTTCCAAACCATTATAGGTTTGTCGCAAATGGAATAGTCTGCCATAATACTGCGAAAAGCGCTTTGATGAAGGTTGTTTCAAGCCTGATTCCTAGGGGTAGATATGTTTCAGGAAAAGGAGTAACTACTGCAGGATTAACTGCTACTGTTGTAAGGGATGAAGAATTTTTGGGAGGATGGGTTTTGGAAGCAGGAGCTTTAGTTATGTGTAATAAAAGCCTTTGCGCTATAGATGAATTTGAGAAGATAGAAAAAACTGACCAGATTGCTTTGCATGAGGCTATGGAGCAGCAAACGATAAGCATAGCTAAAGCTAGCATAGTTGCTACTTTACCTGCAGAAACTGCTATATTGGCAGGAGGAAATCCAAAATTTGGAAGGTTCGATCCTTTCTTGCCTATAAAAGAGCAAATAAACGTTCCAGAAACTTTGCTTGCAAGATTCGACTTAAAGTTTGCTTTAAGAGATGTGCCAAATCCTGAGCTTGATGCAAAAATCGCAGACCATATACTTAAAGCGAGACACTTTATGGAAGAGGAGGTAAAACCTGAGATAGATATAAACCTTATGAGGAAGTATATAGCCTACGCAAGAAAAAATTGCAAACCAAAGCTCACCAAGGAGGCAGGAGAAATAATAAAAGATTTTTTCGTTAAGTTGAGGGAAAAAGCAAGTGGGGAAGAATCTCCAATTCCAATAACTTTAAGGCAGTATGAAGCTTTAATAAGGCTCGCTGAAGCATCCGCAAAAGTTCAAATCAGAAACGAAGTTTTGCCCGAAGATGCTATAAGGGCAATAAACCTCATGAAAGCATCCTTAAGGCAATTTGGTTTCGACCCAGAAACTGGTAAAATAGATATAGATAGGGCAGAAGGCCATATACCAAGCTCCCAAAGAGGAAAGATAAGGAGTATGATAGACATAATAAACGAGCTTGAAAAAGTTTTTGGAAAGAACATTCCTGTTGATGAGATAATTAAAGCAGCAAGGGAAAGAGGAATAGATAACGCTGAGGATATATTAAGAAGTATGAAGAGCGAAGGAGTAGTTTTTGAGCCTTCTCCAGGCTTCATACAGAGGATTTAGATGAAAGAAAGATCCCCTTCAAAAAAAGTTAGGATTAAGGACATAGTTGAAGGAAAATTTTTTCATGGAAGTAGAGAGGATTTGAAGGAAAGTTTTTTAATTTCTCCTCTCGGCCAAAAAATTTCAAGGGTTAATTTAGTTGGGAGCGTAATAGATAAGTTCTCCACTGAAAATTATTCTTTCTTGCTTTTGGACGATGGAAGCGGAAGCATAAGAGTTAAGGGTTTTGGTGAAAAGGTTGAGCTGCTAAAAAATTTTGAAAAAGGCGATTTAGTTCAAGTCATAGGAAAGGTGAAAGAGTTCGATGGTGAAATTTATGTTTCTTGCGAAATTATAAGAAAGGTTGAGCCAAATTTTGAGATTATGAGGAGGCTTGAAGTCTTAAAGGATATTATAACCCAAAAAAGAATAGTTGATGATATAAAAAGTATTTGCAAATTGCCTGAAGGAGAGATAATAAATTATGCAAAGGAAAAGTATGGGCTTGAAGAAGAGAGCGTTAAATATATTTTAGAAGTTCTAAATAGGGATAGGGAAATCGATTACAAGCCAATTATATTAAAGCTTATAGAGGAGCTTGACGAGGGTAATGGGGTGGAGGTTGCAAGAATATTTGAGTTAAGCAATTTGCCTGAAAGCGAGGTAGAAAAAACTTTGGATAGCTTGCTAAATTCAGGAGAAATATTCGAACCAACTCCAGGAGTTTTGAAGAGGGTGAATAAATGAATTACGAAGAGCTTTTGGAAAAAGCTTTTCAACAAATTCAAAAAAGCGAGAGGAAAGAAAGGTTTGAAGTTCCAGAGCCTATAATAGAAGTTAGTAAGAAGAAAACGATTTTGAGGAATTTTTCCGAGATAGCTTCAGTCATTAGAAGGGATGAAAGGCACTTCTCAACTTACTTGTTCAAAGAATTGGCTACCATGGGAGATGTTCAAAGCGGAATGTTAATGTTCCAGGGAAGGATTTCTCCGGAGCTAATAAAAAAGAAAATATCGGATTACGTTAATGAATTTGTGATTTGTAAAGAATGTAAGAACCCGGATACGAAAATTGTAAAAGAAGATAGGCTTTATTTCATAAAGTGCGATGCTTGCGGTTGTAAGTATCCGGTAAGGAAGATTTAATTTATTCTCCCAATCTTAAACTTAAATTATGAAGACACAAGCATCTTTGGAATATTTAATAATAGTTAGCATAGCTCTCCTTGTTTTAACCCCAGCAATATTGTATGCTAATTCGATTATATCATCATCCAAAAAGGAATTAAGGTTTAAGCTCGCGGAAAGTACTGTAGAAAGGATAGCTGAAAATTCTGATTGGGTCTACTCCTTAGGCCCACCTTCTAGAGTTAAAATAAACGTTTACATTCCAGAGCTTGTAGAATACATAAACATTTCAGATTACAAAATTTCTTTGAAATTCAAGGATAGCGAGCAAATTATAGTGAGAAAAACGAAAGCTAACGTTACAGGATTTCTTCCCATAAACGAGGGTTATTACAACATCTTGATTGTAGCAGAGTATAACTTTGTTAATATAAGCGTGGTTGAATGAAAGGGCAAGTAAGCTTGGAATTTTTAATTCTGCTTTCCGTACTAATTTTAGTAGCAACCGTAACATTCCTTACTTCAGGAACTTTTCAGACTAACGTTTTTGAGGAAAGGGTTTATTCGAGTGCCATGGAGGTTTGCAAGAAAGTAAGCTCAGAAATCAACAGAGCGATTAAAATTGGGGATGGTTACGAAAGAGATTTTTCTTTGGAAGAAAAGCTCTTTGGCGGAATAGATTATTCAGTAGAAATCAAAAACTATTCAGTTATTGTAAGGTTTGATGATAAGTTTGCTTCTTGCTCTACTTTGGCTGAAAGCATAAATGGTGAAATAAAAAAAGGAAAGAATGTTATAAAGAATGAGAATGGTGAAATATATGTTGAATAAAGGTCAAACTTTTTCTTTCGATTTTCTTATCGCTTTAACAATCTTCTTAATAAGTTTTTCTCTGCTCATGCTATTTTGGAACTTCACAAATTTACAAATTTCTGAAAGGAGAAGGTTGGAAGATTTAACAGATTCTGCTCTTTCGCTTTCTGAAATATTTTTCATAGAAGGCGTTCCGGAGTATTGGAGTAAAGAGAATGTTAGAGTTATTGGATTATCAAATAAAAATAGAATAAATTACACAAAACTTTCATTTTTGAGCGAGATGGGTTATGAGGATGTTAAGAAAAAATTGAATTTTAACTTTAACTTCGCTTTTGTACTTAGGAATGAAAGTAGCATGATATACTTTTTTGGTTTAAATCCAAATGAAGCTTCCAATGCTGTGAAGGTTGAGAGAATAGGAATTTTAAATTCATCTCCAATAATAATTGAGGTAATAGTATGGGAGTGAAAGGTTTTGTGTTTAGCCTGGATGCTATAATTTCCTTATCCATAATAATACTTCTAATAACTTCGTTAATTCTGCTTAAATACCAAAGCGCAATTCCTGAAAGAAAGTATGAGCAAATAGGTTATGTTGCAGCAGATGCTTTAAACCTTCTAGCTGAGCTAAGAGTTTATGAAGCAAAAAGCGAAACTATTAAAATTTTAATTGAGGAAGGGGTTATAAAGGAAGAAGATTTGAATAGAAGTGTTATAGATTTGATAGGAAGCTTTTGGTTTAGCGGAAATTATTCTATAGCTGAAAATATTTCAAGAGAGATGTTAGGGTTTTTCAATTCATCCTGCCTAAGGCTTGAGGTTGAGAATCAAACAATCTATTCTTCTTGCGATGAAATGGTGGGAAGCGTTGCCATAAGCTCTATGATAGAGTCTGGCTATGAAGTGGGAAAGCCTGTTTATGGCTATGTTTCAAGAGCATGGGCAAGGAAAGTAAGAAAAAATACGACTGAGATAATACCATTTTTACCCGAAGGCTCTGGATGGACAGCAAATAGGCTTGAAGTAACAAAAAAATTTGCTTTACCTCAAGATGCAATAATTTATAACGCAACTCTTTGGGTCTCAGTACATTTCGGTACTAGCAAAACACAAGCAAAATTCCAAAATCTTTCTGTTAACGGTGTTCGAAAGGAGAATGATATTGTTTGGAATTACTTAGAAGAGCTCTATCAAGGAAGTGAAATAACAACAGCAGCTTATGGGTTTGTAGATGTAACAAAAGAAATAAAACCGGGAAATAATACGATTTATCTTGCAATAGGAACGCCAAATTACCATTCCCATCTACATCCAGGAATGCGTTTGGTTGCGACTTATTCCTTGACTCAAGAGAGTAGGGAAGGAGAAAGAGCTTTTAAGAAAAGGTATTATTTTGACGATGTTTCTGGATATACAGGCTCCTGGGCTACAGCCTCCTTCTTCATACCAGAAAATGCAAAGAATGTAAGCGCGAGGCTTTATTTGAATTTGAAAGAAGTGGAAGATACTTTTGATAGATATGGGAGGAATTCAAGCGACATTTTAATCTATATAAACTCTAAGGGTGCTTACTTCAAAGATGGGTTTTGCTCAAACGATGAAGAATGCTATCCAGCATGCAAGTGGAAAAAATTTCCTTATCAATATGCTTGTACGATAAAAGAAACCAAGGATGTAATAATAGATTTAAACATCACTGATAAAGTAAAAAATGGAACTAATGTGGTTAGCGTTTATGTTAACTGTTATGGCGATAGGCATTGGGGGGATAAAGAAAGTAGGATTTATTCCGATCCTTTAAACGATCCTGACAATTCTTCTTACGTAGAAGTTTATTACGAGCTTGATAATCCAATTTACGGATATGGAGAAATAGATATAACGAAGGAATTGATATATGGAGGAAATCATTCAAACCCAAAAGAATTTAATTTTACTTTGAATCAGTCTCAAGCAAGGCTTGTTCAAACTTTTACTCACGTGGCTCAAGGGTTTAGCTGCATGATAAACGTTTCTGCAAGGAATGAAACTTGTGATTGGATAGATGTTTTTTCATCCCCAGCCGTAAGAGCAATCCCTTCTTCAGTTTTCATAGAACCAAAGATATTTTCTCCTGGAAAAAATTACTTAAAAGTTCTGGATTTTCAGCCAGGAGGCTCTTTAAGCGTAACTAACCTTATTTTAAACTATAGCTCTTTCGAGTTCACTTATTTAGTTAAGGCTTTAGTGGGCTACGGAAAAGTTTTCAATTCTTCAGATTTAGCAATAGAGGATGCAAAGAATAGGCTTATAGAGCAAATTGGAGCAGAAGGGGTTTCAGCAGAGGATATAGAAATAGAGAATAAAACTGTTTATGGCTTAAGATATCCTTGGGGGCCAGCATTGTTTAAAGTATTAGTGTGGGAAAGATGAAAGGAATGATGTTTTCACTAGTTACGATGGTTTTGGCAGGAACGATTTTATCGGTAATAATTTTTTACTCAATTTCTATTTCTAGGCATAGGGAAATAATCGGGACCGAAGTAAGAGTTAGGGAAATGTATAGCCTCTACAAAAGTATTTTGAGAGATTGGGATAAAGAAGTTAAAATGATAGCTTTCCCAAGGGCAATTTCTTCCGCAATAAGCTATGTTATAACAAACGGAATTGGCTTGGATGAAGCGGATAAAAGGCTGGAAGAACTTGTTATTAACGGAAGCTTGTTCGGTAAGAAAGAAGTTTTGCTCGAGGGCACTACAATTCCTGAATGGATAGAGAAAATTAAGCTTCTGAGCATGGAAAGAGGTTTTATAGTTGAAATTTCTCTTTTGAGCTATGGAGTAAAACCTTTTGATAGCTGGAATTTGTTGTTCGAAGCAAACTTATCGATAAACATTACCGAAAAGGATGGAATTGCCTCCTTAAATAAAATAGTTGAAAAATCGAATTTAATTTCGATAATAGGGTTTGAAGATCCAATTTATCCTTTAAATACTCTTGGAAGGGCAACGAACATAATAACAAAAAGTCCTTATTCTGCAAATTTCACCAGCTTATTGGCTTCCGGAGCTTATGGAAACTATAGTTTTTATGGCCCAACCTTAATAACTTCAAGAGATTATGTAGAAAGTATAAACGAAAATAAGAGCATAATCTTAGTGATAGATGATGTTTCTGGAGTAAAAAGCTTAATTGAACAGAAGTTTGGAGGGGTAATATGCGAATGCGAGGAAAATTTCAGCATTCCTTTCGTTTCTGGAGTAAATAATGCAACTAAAATATTGCCTAACAATACGAAATTGCTAATAAATGAAAGGAAGGTTTGGTACATAGAAAATTTGAAAGATCATTTAAGGAATTCTTTCTACATTACTAGCAATAAAGGAGGAAGCTTTTTGGATAGGCTTGAGGGAAAGCTTGAAGTTCAGGAAAAATATAGAAGCAAAAGCGAAAATGTTATAGGTTTGGAAAGTTTAGTAAATAAAGTTTACTTAAAAAGTTTGGATTTGCCAATAAGCGGAGAGAAAAGTAATATAGATCATTTATACTTTTCAGAAGTTTCCCATACAGCTAAGCCTGTAAAAGGCTTTTACTTAGAAGGTTTTGGCTATGAGTTGAGGATGGATTCTGAGCTTTGTGGAGATTTAAGCCATGCAGAAATTTATCAAGTGAGCGAAATCTTAGAAGAAACATAATTTTCTTTTCAAAAATCAAATTAAATTTATGAAAAAGTATGTTGTAATTGCCTTGATTTTACTTTTCATCCTGATTTTCATAATAATATCTATTAAAAAGCCTTATTTCATACCTTTACCAAAGTTTGGAGAAAGGTATGAAATAGAAAATAGAAGCGAATTCCTACTTGAAATTCCACCCCCGCCTTTTGAAGTAACTGAAAAAGAGCTTTCCTTTCCTTATGCCTATCCAGAATACTCAAACTATAATGTTTCCAGAAAAATTAACCTAGAAATTTTCGATATTTGCTCTGGAAAAATGGAGGAAAGCGAAACTATAGGGGAGGGAGGGATAAAAGTTTGTTTGAATGAAAAACCTCCTTACTACATAATTTTAAAAAAATTTGATTCTTTCCTCAACACAAGCTTTTACGAAGGAAAAGGATTCGAGGAAACCTATAATTTTACTCAACCGGTTACAATATTCTATATTTTCATACAGGATTTGTTAACAGTTCCTGGATGGGAAGGTTTTGAAATTTTTGGCGATTTAAAAGATCATTTTTCCCTCGGAGATTATCATTTAATCAATATATGGGAACCTTCAGCCCAAGAGTTTAACGTTACAAAACAGATAGTAAGCTTGCCTCTAATCGCTCATCCTTCCATTCAAAAAACAGGAAATTGGAGTTCGTTAGAATTCTACTTGAAAAAAGATTTAGATCTTTACTATATCGGCAAACTCTGGCTTTTTGTAGTATAATGTTAATTATTTGATAAGTTAAATTATTTATAGAAAGCATGATCTTGCTTAAAGACTCAAAAAAAGCTAAGAAGGAAGAAAAAGCAAAAGAGATTAAGGAGTTAGAAGAAATAGAAAAGGTAATTTTCAAAAAAGTTGGGAAAAGGAAGAAAAAAAGTGCGGGGAAAAAAGTAAAGAGTAAAGTTAGGAAGAAGGTTGAAAGAGTTTTGGAAAAGAGAGAGAAAGCTGAAAAGCAAGTTGTAAGGGAAAGTACTGTAGAAGAAATAATGACTAGAAATGTTGTGAAAGTTAGGCCTGATGACAATTTAAGCTATGTAGTTCAGTTGCTTTCAGAAAAAAATTTTTCCGGCCTGCCAGTTGTTGAGGGAAATAAGTTTGTTGGAGTAATAAGCGAATCGGATATAATAAAAATAATAGGGTCAAAAAGTATTTTAGAACTTGATACTCTTGGATTAAAAAAGCTTAAGTACATTAAGGTTAGCGAGGCGATGAGTAAAAGTCCTATAGCTATATATGAAAAAGCAAAGGTTTCGAAAGCTGCGGATTTGATGAATAAATATAACATATCAAGATTGCCTGTAATAAACGAAAGGGGAGAACTCGTTGGAATAGTTACTAAAAAGGATATAATTAAAGGGCTTTCAAAAGATTTTTTGATTAGAGTAATTAAAGAACCGGAGAAACAATTAGAATTTGTAGAAACTTATTTGGATGAAATTTTAAAAATTGTTGAAAGAGAGGGCTCTATAAGCGTGGAAGAAATAAGGAAAAGGATGGATATTCCCGAAAGCAAAATTGAAGAATGGGGTAAAATTCTGGAAAAGCACAACTTAATAGAAATAGTTTATCCCCCGATAGGAAAGCCTATATTTAAGAAAAAGGAGGTTAAGCCTTGAGTGAGGAAAGAGAGTTGGAGAAGTATTTTGTTGAATGCGATAGAGTGAGAGGAGAGGTAAGTATTCAAACATCTCCAAAAGAGTTGGTTCCTTTATACGTATTAAAGCTTCCTGAAATAGAGGCAGGAACCCTTGCCTTGCTGGACCAGATAAGAGAAAAACTATTGGCTCAAGTTTCTATAAAAACTTCTGAGCTCATAAACCCGAAAGCCTTGGAAGAATTGAAGATTAAATTTTTTGATCAAGCCTTTGAGATTTTAAGGAAAGAGTTGGTAGGAATTCCGCTTGAAGTTTGTGAATACTTAGCAGGAACTTTAGTGCATGAAATGCTTGGATTGGGAAAATTGGAGCTTTTGCTCGCTGATGGAAATCTGGAAGATATAGTTGTGAATAATGCTGAGGAGCCTGTTTGGGTTTATCATAAAAAGTACGGATGGCTTAAAACAAACGTTTTCATTCCAAGCGAAGCCCAAATCCAGAATTATGCATCGATAATAGGAAGGAAAGTTGGAAGGCAGATAACAACTTTAAACCCTTTGATGGATGCTCACTTGCCAAGTGGAGATAGGGTTAATGCAACTCTCTTCCCAATAAGCACAAAGGGAAATACTATAAGCATAAGGCTTTTTAGAAGAAAACCATGGGTAATAACCGATTTAATAGAAAACAATACTTTAAGCTTAGATGTTGCTTCCTTGCTATGGTCAGCAATTCAATACGAAATGAACATGATAGTTTCAGGAGGTACTGCTTCAGGAAAAACAACTTTTTTAAATGTTTTAATGACTTTTATTCCTCCAAACCAAAGGATAATAAGCATAGAGGATACGAGGGAAATTTGGCTTCCAAAATTCTTGCATTGGGTTCCTTTAACTACAAGAGAGCCAAACCCTGAAGGAAAGGGGGAAGTTTCTATGCTCGATTTGCTTGTAAATAGTTTGAGAATGAGGCCCGATAGGATAATAGTAGGAGAAATAAGAAAAGGGGATCAGGCTGAGGTTTTGTTCGAGGCTATGCATACTGGCCATAGCGTTTACGCAACCTTACATGCAGATACTGCTGCGCAAACTTATAAAAGGCTAATAAACCCTCCTATAAACGTTCCTGAAACTTTGTTGGAAGCGTTACATTTAATTGCAGTTATGTTTAGGGATAGGAGAAGGGGTTTTAGAAGACTTTTTCAGTTAGCCGAAATAGTTTCAGGCCCTATGCAAGCCATGAAAACCGGAATAAGAATACTGTACAAATGGTATCCTGCTCAAGATAAAATAATAGAGAGCGAAAAGAGCATGCGTTTAATAGAGGATTTGAAGATGCATACAGGCATGACAGACCAAGAATTCAAGCAGGATTTGGAGGAAAAAAAGCAGGTTTTGAAGTGGATGGTAAAGAATAAAATAAAGACTATAGATGGGGTGGGAAAGGTTGTTGTAGAGTATTATACAAACCCGAGCTATGTTTTAGATTTGGTTAAGAGGAATGCAAAAGCAACTTCATTAGTTCCGGAAGAATTGTTGAGAATATGAGAGTGCCTTTTGTACCTTTCAGCTTGGAAAAAAGTTTAAGGTTATCCAAGAAGCTTCGGCTTTTTGGGATTGCTTTAAGGATTAAAAAATTTTTTCCTTTTTTAAAAGATTCTCTCTTCGAATCGAATTTTCCTTACGACGAGAATGAGTATTTAGCCATAGCCCTTTTTTCCTCCCTCTTCTGGTTTCTGCTCTTCTTCTCCCTTCTCGGCCTTTTTTCCCTTTTAACCTTCCCTACAAAAGGCTTAATGTTAATATTAATTCTTTCCTCCTTTTCTCTTTCCATCCTCTCCTTCTTCTACATAATTCTCTACCCAAAGCTAATTTCTATGAGGAGAATAAAAGATTTGGAGAAAAACTTACTCTTTGCCATAAGGCATTTATTGATTCAGGTAAGGTCAGGAGTAAGTTTATTCGATGCAATGGTATCCGTTTCAAAAGCAGGTTATGGTTTAGTTTCTGAAGAATTCAACGAATGTGTGAGGAAAATTTCTACTGGTGTACAAGATGTTGAAGCGCTAGAAGAAATAGGAAGGAAGAATCCTTCTCTCTATTTCCGAAGGACTTTGTGGCAGATAGCAAATGCAATAAAGACAGGAGCGGATATAGGAGATACTTTGGAAAGCATAGTTAGAAATCTGGCAGAAGAGCAGAGAGTAATGATAAGGAGGTATGGTTCACAATTGAATCCCTTAGCATTTCTCTACATGATGTTCGGTATAATAATTCCAAGCCTCGGAATAACTTTGATGATAATCCTTTCATCATTTTCTGGTTTTGAGATAAAGCCGTTATTCTTCTGGCTTATCTTAGTTTTCATAATAATCTTCAAGTTCAACTTCCTTGGTTTAGTAAAGAGCAGGAGACCATCGGTGGAAATATATGTATAAGTTTTTGTATTCCATACTTCCAAAAAATTATAAAAAATGGCTTGAGGCTCATGTAGCATATTGCGATTTAAAAATTTCGCCAGAAAACCTTTTTGCATCATTCCTAACCTTTGGAATATTAATAAGCCTTTTCATTTCCTTTTTCCTCTTTCTTTTCGAATTGCTTGCCTTACCCTACCTCCTTTTAACTTTTATCCTACTTTTTTCAATTCTTCAACTAATCTTCCATGGAATTTTAGTTTTTGTAGCAGATAGTAGGGCTAATTACGTTGAGGAAATTTTGCCGGATGCCCTTTTAATAATTTCTTCAAACATGAGGGCAGGCCTAACGCATGATAAAGCAATATTGACTTCAGCAAGGCCTGAATTCGGTCCCCTGGAAAAGGAGCTTAGAAATGCTGCAAAGGAAACGATTTCCGGAAAGCCTTTGGAAGAGGCTTTAAAAAATATTACTAAAAGGATAAAGTCGAAGCTTTTAGAAAGAACTGTTTACTTGCTTTTAGAAGGTTTGGAAAAAGGGGGTAGCATAACTGCTTTGCTCGAAAGCATTGCTTTGGATATAAGGCAAGTTAGGATTTTGAAAAGGGAGATTAAATCTTATGTTATGATGTACGGGATGTTTATATTCTTTGCAGCTTGCATCGGTGCACCTTTACTCTATTCAGTTTCCATATTCTTGGTTGAAACCTTAGGAAAATTTGGGGGAAGCGTGGAAATCGAAAGAATGCCTGAGATGCAAGCAAAAATACCGCTTGGAACTATAAGGATTTCTGGAATAAGTTCAGAATTTTTAAGGTTGTATTCGTTTGCAGCAATAGGTGCAACAACTTTCTTTGGTAGCTTGCTAATAGGCTTAGTACAAGAAGGGACAGAAAAAGCAGGCTTAAAGTATTTGCCTCTATTCATACCCATTGGTTTTGCAGTTTTTCTTATTTCGCAAATGGCTATAAAGGCAATATTTTCAGGATTTATTTAAATATTTAAGCTAATAAAAAGCAAATTTATTTTAAAGGGAGAATATGAGAAAGGGACAAACTGCTCTTGAGTATTTGATGACGTACGGATGGGCGATAATAGTAGTAATAATAGTAGTAGGTGCATTGTATGCTCTAGGACTAACAAAGCCATGCAGATGGACAGGAACTCAGATAAGGGAGTTCGGAGATTTTAAAGTAGGAGAAGTAAAGTTTGATGGAGGAACGAAGGACTTATCATTCACTTTAGCTTACCTAAAGCCAGAGATTGTGGAAAGTGCTATTATTAACACTAATGTAGACGGTGGAGATTGCAATGAAGTAACAGTAAATAATGTAGGAGTTGAAGGAACAGATATTACAATTCACTGCCCTAACTTTAATAAACCATCTGGAGATTGCTATACAGCAAGAGTAAAAATTGTATACAATATCACAGGAGGAAGAGTTTATAATCTAGTATCTTACGGAACGATTTCAGGAATTGTTGCTTAATTTTTTGGCTTTTTCCATCATTCTTTAATACTTTTGTTTCTAAATTTTATTAGATGTTCTGGGGAAAGGTTTTTTATACTAAGTTTGAGATCGTTGTTGCAATATGTGACGAAAATTTAATCGAGAAAGAGATTGTTACAAAGGATTTGAAGGTCAAAATAAGCAAGCATTTTTATGGCGGCCAGCTTATAGATGAAAATCAGGCAATAAAGCTTATGGAAAAGGCAACTATAGGAAACTTAATAGGCGAAGAAATAGTGAGCCTTGCTGAAAAGAATGGTTTTATACATAGGGAAAATATTATTCTAATTAATGGAATTCCGCATGCACAATTTATTAAGCTCTAGGAAAGCTGAATTTTTCATAATTTCTGCCGTAGTTATAATAGGTTTTGCTTATTTGATTAGCAGAATGATAGAGCCTATAAAAATTCCAGATACTTCTACCGTTGCTATAAACGAAGAACCTTTCATCTTTAACAATATAGTTGAGAAAGCAAAGGAAACTGTGGAAAAAAGTAAAAATTGCGAGGATCTAACATTCAATTTGGAAGAATTTAAAGTTTTTGCTGAGGATTTTGCTCAGAAGAAAGGCTATCTTTTAACTTTCAATTACACAATTCAGGAATGCTATTCAAGTTATGCAAAAGTAAACTTCAATTATATAATCCTCCAATCGCCAAAAATTACCCTAACTAAAAGCTTTGGCTTAACTAAGCTATTTTAGAAAATAAATTTCTTCCTTGCTTAATCCAAGACTTTCAACGATTTTTCTTCTAAATTCTTCCCTTTTCAAAATTATTTTCAAGTAAGGCAAAAATTCCTTTCTTATTTTTCGAGTAGAACAATGAAGCCTTTCCCTCAACTTTTCAAATAGTTTTTTCTCTTTCTCCCTTTCAGTTTTCGTAGAGCTAAGCAAAGTTAAGTTGGTTGGGTATTCATACTTTACAAACTTCTTATAAGCCTCCTTTTTTGAAAGAGCAATTCCTCCTGTCATTAAATCTATCATATAACCTCTCAACTTCCAATTTTGCCTTTGCGTCACAAAACTTCTGAACAAATCAGCTTTGCTTAAAACATCGAAAGCCTTTGCAAGTTCTTCAGGTTTTTCATATTCCTTAGGTAAATTATTCTCTATCCACCAAAAAATTTCTTCAGGATCTTTATCCACGTTGGCAATAGAAACCTTTGAGGCCAAAACTGATTTAGTTTTAAAGATTATTTTGAGGGCATCAAATATAGTTGTTTCAGTTTCTCTATATCCTAAGGCCTCCAAATCGCTTAGAGTAATTTTTTCCCTCCCTCTTGAAACAGCTTCCAAATCGTTTATCGCAGCTCTCAAATCACCCTTAGACCTCTTAGCAATTTCCCTTAAAACTTCTTTTTCTGCTTTTATTTTCTCTTTTAGACAAATCTCCAAAAGCTTTTTTTCTATATCAAACACATGTAGTTTCTTGAATTCAACTAGTATGCAAACTTCTTTTAAACTTTTTAACTTAGGCTCATAAGGGTCGTTAGCCGTTAAAACGCAAGGATAAAAAGATTTTTTTATTATTCCTATTATCGCATCTACCCCGCCCAAATCTTCTCTCCCAACTATTCCATCAACTTCGTCTATTAGAAAAATTTTAGATTTTTTGAAAAGCGATTTTTGCGTCATGCTTTTTCCAAACACTTCCTCTATTTCTACCCTGCTTCTAAAATCGCTTGCATTCATCTCTATAAGCTCTAAATCGTTTTCATTTGCAAAAGCATGAACTAAGGCAGTTTTTCCTGTTCCTGGAGGGCCGTAGAAAAGCATTGCTTTACTTCCAGGCTTCCAGCTTCTTATCCAGGCTAAAAATTTTTCCACAGCTTCTTTCTGGTTCACAAATTCTTTCAAGCTTTTTGGCCTATATTTTTCAACCCACATAGCTATCTTATATTTTTAAGTCTTAAAAAATGAATTTTATGGCCATTGTATTTAGAATTACATCAGAATGCTCAAGCCTTATGCTATAGTTAGAATGTTGTAAGGAAAATTAAAAATTCTAACTCAATTTAATACCTGTTTTGAATTTTTCATAAGGGAAAAATTTCTCTAAACAAAATGTTAAAAAAGCTAAAGGCAAGCCGATTAAAATGAAATCATAGTTTCGTGTTAAAGAATAACCTAAAATAGAAAGGCTTGTTTCATAAATAGTGAGAGGATATTTTTTAATTTTTTCTTTCATTTTCGTTGCGATGCAATTAAAAATTGAGCTAAAAGAGCTTCTAATTGTATTAATTCATTCCCACCTTCGCTTATCCTAAACTCATATTCTCCGCATTTTGCTATTAAATCTATTTTAACATCTTCGGGCAAATTTAAAGAATAGATTTGCTTATGTATTTCTGAAATTATATCGCTCCCGCTTAACCCTTGCCTCAAAAGCATTTCCTGCAATTTCTTCCTAGCATCCTCAAATTTTCCTTTCAAAGTCAATTCAAGCATTTCTTTTACATCAGTAGGCCTTGCCCTTGAAGCCACATCGTAAACTACTTCTTCTGTTATCTTCTTCTCTAACGATGCTGCTGCTTGTAATAAGTTTGCAGCTTTTCTCAAATCTCCTTCAGAAATTTCAACTATGGCTTGAATACCATCCTCTGTTATTTTAAGTTTTTCTCCTGTTACTATTCTTTGAATAAACTTTCTTACATCAGCCTCTGTAAGCGGCTTAAACCTAAAAACAGCACATCTACTCTGCAAAGGCTCTATGATTTTGCTCGAATAGTTGCAAAGAAGTATGAATCTGGAAACAGAAGTATAATTTTCCATCGTTCTTCTCAGAGCATTCTGAGCATCTGCTGTCAAGGCATCTGCTTCATCCAATATTATCAATTTATAAGGAACATCTCCTATGGGCTTTATCCTGGCAAATTCTTTTATTTCCCCCCTTATCACGTCTATTCCCCTTTCATCGCTTGCATTTTTCTCTAAAGTATTGGCCTTCCAATTCTCACCATAAAGTTCGTGTGCTATACAAAGAGCAACAGTAGTTTTCCCTGTTCCAGGAGGACCGGCAAATAAACAATGGGGCAGGCTTTTTTCCTCTACAAAAGCTTTTATTCTTTCCACTACATGCTTCTGGTTTATTACTTCACTCAGCCTCTTTGGCCTGTACTTTTCAGCCCACACTTCTATGCTCATTTCCATCCTCTATAAACTATATTTCTTTAGTTAACTTTTAAATTTTAAAATCAGAAAGTTTTTAAGTGAAATCATGAAGGTTAAGCTTCCGAGGAAGGAACAGAGGAATATAGAATTCAAAGAAAGGCTTATCTCTGAGATTCATCTTAAGGAAGAGAGAAAGCAACAATTGGCTACGCAAATGAAATTTAGGTTGGAAAAGGGTAATGGTGTTGCTGTTTATATAATAGGTGTAAAGGAAAATGGTGAGGTCAAGGGTTTAAGCGAGATGGAGTTTGAAGAAAGCTTGAACGTTTTGAGAATAATAGCGATGGAGAATAATGCGAGAATAGAGAAAGTTGAAAAGTTCAGTGAAAATGATAAAATTATAGGAAGGATAATAATCAAACAAGTTTTAAGGTTAGAGAAAAAGGAGAGTATCATAATAGGGGTTGCTGGCCACGTTTCTCATGGAAAGTCTACTTTAATTGCAACAATAGTAACTGGGGAGCCGGATAAAGAAGGAAACAAATGGCTCTACTTGAATGTTTTGCCCCATGAAATAGAAAGGGGATTGTCTGCTGATTTGCATTTTACTCTTTTCGGCTTTAAAGACTCTTTGCCAATTCATTTAAAAAATCCTTTGGATAAAAGAGAAAGGGCAACGGTTTTTAGGGATTCTACAAAAGTAATAAGCTTTGTAGATACTGTCGGCCATGAACCATGGCTAAGAACAACTATTAGGGGTTTGGTAGGACAAAGCCTAGATTATGGCTTGTTAGTAATAGCTTGCGACGATGGAATTACTCACATAACTAAAGAGCATCTAGGAATACTTCTTGCCTTAAATCTTCCGATAATAGTTTGTATAACGAAAATAGATAAAGTAGGAGAAAAAAAGAGGAAGGAAGTTAGAGAGGAAGTGGAAAGATTAATTAAGCTTGTTGGAAGAATACCTTTTTTAATAAAAGAAGAAAGAGATTTGGGAATAATCTTGGATAAACTTGAAACTTTAGTTCCTATATTTGAAGTGTCTTCCAAAACTTTTGAAGGCATGGATAAATTAATTAAGTTTTTGGGCATGCTTCCTGCGAGAAAAAGAGAAACTGATAAACCTTTCCTTATGTTCGTAGATAAAGTTTATAACGTTAAAGGTGTGGGTACAGTAGTTTCTGGTTCCATTAAGCAGGGAAAAATAAAATCAGGCTCTACTTTACTTCTAGGACCCTTTTCAAGCGGTGAATTTAGAAAAGTGAAGGTTGCAAGCATTCAGACTCATTATTGCTCTTTAGAAGAAGCGAATGCAGGCCTAATAGTTGGTATCTCGATTAAAGGAGTGAAACATGAGGAAATAAGGAGGGGTATGATTCTTTGCGAAGAAGATCTTAAACCAAAGGCAGTAAAAAGCTTTGAGGCAGAAATACTCGTTTTGACCCATCCTACTCGCATAGCTTCTGGTTATGAGCCAGTTCTCCACTTTTCAACAGCATCCCAAAGCGCAAAATTAGAATGTTTGGATAAAAAATATTTAAAGGCAGGGGAAAGCGGAAAAGTTAGGTTTACTTTTAAATATTTTCCATGCTTTGTTCAAGAAGGGGATAAATTCATTTTTAGGGAAGGGAAAACAAAAGGGATAGGTACTGTTACAAGAATAGTTACTCTATAACTTTTACTTCATAATGCTTACACTTTGGACAATAATAACCAACAACGCTATTCCCTCTGTACAGAAATTTCATCTTTGCTCCGCATAAAGGACATCTTTTTCTGAGGAGGAAGATTAGCATGTAAACAGCAATTATGACAGGAGCTATCACACCAAAAATTATTAACAACTGCTTTATAAGTTCTATTTCCATTAATTTGAATTTAGTTTTTAATTTAAATCAGAATTGCGGTCCCACCTGCATGATGGCTTAGCCTCGGCCTTATAGCTACTGTAAATGCCTTTTCTAAGTTATCATCAAGAATTAAAGCAGCTCCAGGCCATCTAGGAAGCTTATTTATCATCTTCTCTATTTCCTCCTGCATATAAGTTTGATAAACTGCATGCAAAGCTTGTAAATCGTCCTTGGAAGTTAAACGGTGTGAAATTATCAAATCGCATTGGCTTAAAATATCCTGATGAATTTTGTTCGGCATTTGAGTTATAACAACTAAGCTTACTCCAGGCTCCCTTCCTTGTTTTGCTATGGTTAAGAAAGGCTGAGAAGAAATTGTTTCAAAATCCGATGGGCAAAAATTATGAGCTTCATCAACTATTAACCATACCATTGGATACTTTTTTTCCATTTCCCTTCCTTCAATTCTCGCTATTTCTTCTTCCTTTCTCGCTATTACTCTATATTCATAAACCTTTCTCGCTATTATAGCTACTATAAAATTCCTTACGCTCCAAGCTTCCATTGCCCTTAAGCGGGAAACATCTATTACAGAAATTTGCCCGGGTTTGACCAAATCATCTATATTAATTCCTTTTTCCCCAAAAACTCCCCACTGCTTTGCAACACTCAGCATATTCTCCAAAGCACTTTTCACTTCCTTCGAAATCTCTTCATCATCCCTGATTTTAGTTATTATATCATCTATGGAAAATTTCTGACCTGATTCAAGAAGTTGATTCAACACTTTCTCGAGAGAAATTCCTGCAGGTTCTGTCCTTTTTAGGTTGAAGGCAAGCCTCCATTCTTCGGCTGAAAATTCATAGGGCAGAATTGAAAAACCTTCATCAACAGGAATGCCAGAATTTTTAAATTCTTCAAGCTGCGAAAATGGAACAAAAACTTTAACATTATCAAGACCCCTAGGTTCTAAGCCCCATTCTTTTAAAAAATTTTTCTGCTGCTCGTTTGGTCTCTTTAAACTCCAGAATATTCCCATAGTATCTATTATAACGACTGCCAAATTTTTTCTGTATTTTTCTGGAAGCAAAGCAATTTCCTCTGCTATAACCCCTGCATCATAGCTTTTTCCACACCCCCTTTTTCCCGTTATTAGAATTACATGAGTTTTGAGAAAATCGAGGAAAACTTTTGTTGTTAGGTGTGCTTCTTCTCCTGTTCCAACGATATGCTTCCCTATGTAGCCGGCACATTCCTCCCCAAAAACTTCTAAATCCTCTTTACTCCTCCCAACAATTACCATAATTAAAATTTAAGTTATAATCAAATATAAGGGGCAGTCGTCTAGCTTGGAATAGGACGCCACCCTGGGGAAGCATGGAACGGTGGAAATCCTGGGTTCAAATCCCAGCTGCCCCATTCTCGAACGTCAAGAATTTTAGGTTATAGGGAAAAATTTAATTATCAAGTTTGAGCGGGGACGTCGTCTAGCTTGGTCTAGGATCGGGCCCTTGGGAGGCTCAGACCTGGGTTCAAATCCCAGCGTCCCCATAACTTAAAGTTAGGTTCTCAATCAAGTTTTAAAATTTATCCTATAGAGAAAAAATAAAAATTATGGAAAAAATTAGCGTTTTCGTACCCGTCTACAGAGAATCCGATTTTCTTGATGATATAATCGAAAGCTTGTTGGAAGATCCTTATAAGAATAAGGAAATCTTTGTTATCATAGATGAGCCAACGAGGAAAAGCTTAGGTTTGGTTGAGAAATATAAGGGAAAAATAAAGTTTATACTCAATAAAAAAAGAAAGGGGAAGGCCAGAGCGCTTAATGAGGCAGTGGAAAAATCGAGCGGAAAAATTCTACTTTTTTTGGATTCTGATGTAAAGATACCAAGGAAATATAAAAGTTTTTTAAAGAAAGTAGCAAGTAGCATAAAGGATTGTGATATTCTTGAAATTAAGAAAAGAGTAATCAGGGAATCCCTTATCTCTAAACTAGTTAATTACGATTATATAAGCTTTAATTTTGTAGAATGGCTTTTCTCAGAGAAATTTAAAAAGTGTTTTGGTGTATATGGACCAGCTTTCGGTATAAAGCGAGAAGTTTTTTATGAACTAGGAATGTTTCGAAGGGTTGTAGCAGAGGATTTAGAAATTGGCTTAAGAGCTTTTATTGAGAACAAAAAGTTAAAGTATGATAAAGAGATAGAGGTATGGAATAAAGCTCCTACTTCTTGGGAGCATTGGTTTAGACAAAGAGAGAGATGGGGGATTGGAGTAGCACTTTGGTTAAAAAAGCATTTTAAAGAGATCGTTCACTCATTTCTAAAATCCCCTAAGCTGCTTTTCCCTTTTCTCCCTTTTATCCTCCCTGCTTTCTTCTTCCTTCTTTCCTCCTCCATAATTTTTGGCTACATGGTTAAAAAAACATTCATCCAATCTTCTATTTCCAACCTTTTGAGCGCAAATTTCACCCTTTCTTATTTACCAACTCTCTTGATTTGGGAAACAATTCTAATTTTTGTACTTTTCTTTATTCTTTCAATCATTTTCTTCACGGCAGCTAAGAAGCTTAAGTACGAATTCTATATTAAAGAATTTTTTGTTTACCTTTTCTTCTACGTTCCATTAAATACATTAATCTACTTAACATCCTTTGTAAAAGTTTTTATTCTTTCCGATTACAAGCTAAAGGACTGGAAAATATGACTAAAATTTTAATTTTTTGAAGAACAAATTTAAAAAGTGGAATATTTACCAAGGGCTATAAGAAGAGAAGAGAGAGAATTGTTCGAGGAGAGAATACCTCTTTACGTGGAATTAAAAAGATTTGGAAGGGAAGATTCGATTAAAAAACTGATTGACTCAGAAAAAGCAAAAGGAATGAGTGTTGAGGATGTTATAAATTTTTGCTTAGAGGATGTTAAAGATATTAAGGAAAAGAGTGTGGCAAATTTAATTGAAAGCCTTCTTGAGTCGGGAGATTATCAGATAATTGTGAACGAAAAGTATAATATAGATCCAAGAAAAAACATTTTCGATTATGTAAGAGGTAAAGCTAAGAAAGAGATTGAAGGGAAGGAAAGAATTTGTTATTATGCAGATGTTTTAATAGCGCCTGCAGGAGAGATGAGGTGAAGGATGGAATTACCGTCCAACTTTCTCTTTGAACTTGCCAGAAGGGGAGTAAACTTAGTTGTTAGTTATGAGGATATTTTTGGAATAACTAAAGAACCTTCTTCAAGCTATATCCGGCTTAAGAAAACACATTATTTGAGGAAGCAAGATACAATTTCCAATTTAGAAAAACTGTATGAAACAAAGTATTCCTCTCATATTAAAGCATGGAAGGAAGAAAAGATTAAGGAAATTTTGGGAAAAGGAAATTTAAGTAGATTTGATGAAGAGGAGTTGGAATTAAGAAGGTTCATAGTTTATAATGTAATACCTAATTTTGGTGTATATCCAACTTTCAGGGAAGAAAGGAGAAAGGTAGAAAAAGAGAAAGAGGGAGAAAAAAGCATATGGAAAAGGATGCTCGATTATAGAGATTATGATTTGGATGTTTTTGCCCTTCTGAACATAGGAGGGCCAAGAATTTATAAGCTTGAAGAAAGTAGTATAGGGGAAGACCAGATTCATGTAAGCATAGACGGTGTTAAATATTGCTTCTTAGAATTTGAAAATTCTTTTGAGGAAATGAGTAAGGAATATGATAAGGCTATAAGAAGGTTTTTCTTTTCTCAAGTTTTGGAGGAAGTTAGAAAATCTCCAAAATCAGAATTCGAGGCCTTGGGTAAGGCTATAGAGGAGTTTAATGCTATGCATGAAAAGTTGAGAAGGGGTATAATAAGAGAATCGTCCAAATCTTACAAAATATATGCAGAAACTCCTGAAAAATATGCCTTGTACTGCGGGCTTTGCTCAGAAGAGGATAAAAAACCAGTTTATCATGTTTTTGGAAAAGGGAGGATAGAGATAAGGGTAAGAAGCGATTTAACTTATACCATGCCGAGGATGTCGAAGCCCTATAAGCATCCTCATGTTTGGGAGGAGAGTGGTAATTTAGAAATATGTTTTGGGGATTTCGGCGTTGATTATTTAATTAAAACAGGCCAAATTCCTGCTAACGATTCTGATTTAAAGGTAAGAGGATTGCACATTGCGCTTTGGCTGATTAATGGGGTAAGAGGTCTTGTAACTTCTACTATAAGCCATGGAACTTATATTACGCATGAAGAATTTAAAAAATTTAGTTTTGAGGAAATAAGCAAAGAAAGGATTCCTATAACTAACGTTAAGAGGAAGGTTGTGCTAAGTGTTTGAGAAGGAATTGGAGAGAATAATTAATAAGGAGTTTAAAGTTGTGAGAATGAGGAAGAGTGCTTTACAAAAAATTGTGAAGTATGCTGAAATTTCTGAGAATTTTTTTGGAGGGAGGGAGTTTGGATGTTGCTTAATTAAACCAAAAGCTGAAAAAGAGGATATAATAACGGATGTTTATCTTCCCTTTCAATCAACAACATATTCTTCAGTTGATTTAAGGCCAATTTCAGAGATCGTAAAAGCTAAAGAGCTAGAGCTTTTTGGCTTTGATGCTGTAGGCGAATTTCATTATCATGGAATATTTCCTGCATTTTCTTCTTCAAAAGACGAGGAAATTAAGGAGAGAGCAAGAATATTAAGCGCCAGCCCTTTGAAGAAATCTTGCTATATAACCCTTATTAGCGGAAAGGTTGAGGGAGTAAGTAAGGATGGGGAAAAATTAAGCCTTAAAATCCCATCAAACTACTTAGAAAAAGTTGAATTAAGGTTTGCTGAAAGAAGAACTAGGTTTGATAGGATTAAAAGGATATTGAAAATGGTTGGGTTCGAGTTTTTAGAAGATGAGCTTAAGGATGCTTTTATGGATTTAAAGCTGAATTTGGTCATAAATTATGCTTATTATATGATTATGAATAGGGCAAAGGAATGGTATTCCGAAGTAATATACCAGCCCGTTTGCCCAGGATGCGGGCCTTATCCCATAAGCGCAAAAAGAGTAAGGATGGAAATTTTGGAAGATTGCAAAGAAATTGATGAAGAAGATTTAAGAAGGAATATGGAAGAAAGGATTGTTTACTCCACTTCAAGAATTCAAAGGAGGTTGAATGAGCTGGAAAGAATGCCTATATGGGGCAAACATCTATGATAGGCAGGAAAGAATAAAAGGCTGGAAACAAAGAAATCTTAAGAAAGCAAGAATTTCTTTAATAGGGTGCGATTATATTTCTCAATTCTTGCTCGCTGCTTTTGCTGGATTGGGAATTGGGCATGAAAGAGAGAACGGTTGGATAATGATTTTTGGAAATGGGAAGGTTAGAGGCGAAGAAAAAGTAAAATATCCTTTCTATCTTGAAGCAAGGATAGGAGAGGAAAAAGTTTTAGCCTTGGAAAAAATAGGAAAAAGAATGAACCCTAATTTAAGCATAAAAGGAGTGAACTGGCTTTATGAAGGAATGGAAACTTTTTTGGGCGGAGAAGATTTAATAGTAGAAGCAACAAACGATTTGAAAATTAAGGAGAAAATTGTAGAATTCTCGAACAAAAACAGAAAGCCTTTGATAAGCGCGAGCTGTGATAAAAGTAAAATAAAAATATTTTTCAATTTTCATTCAAATAGCAATCCTGATTTCAGCTACTTTGAGAATAAAAAACAAAATATAGTAACTGCTGAGCTTGCTGCCGGAATAATTGCAGATGAAGTAAGAAAATTCTTCAATCCTTTAAAGGACGATTTGGCTTATGATAAAAAAGAATTTGAATTCCAGCTGTTTGAAAATCCTCCAGAAGAACCAAGGATGGGGAATTCCAACATTCTAATGGCAGGATTCGGAACAGGAGGATGCTGGGAAGGCCCTGTTTATGCATGTTTAGGAGTTAAGGAAATGAGCATAGTGGACCCTGATTTTATAGAACCAACTAATTTAAACAGACAATGGCTTTTCTATTGCAGCGTTGGAAGAAGAAAAGTTGAAGTTGGGAAGGAAAGGCTGGAGAAAATTAATCCGAAGTTGAAAATAGAAGCTTATGCGAAAAGATTTGAGGAATTGGACGATTCTGTTATTAAAAAAGCTAACGTCATAGTTGAAGGGGTTGACAGCTTTGAAAGTAGGTATGAAATTCTGAAAAAATCGCTTGAATTTAAAATTCCTTATGTGAGCAGTGGTGTAACGTTTGATTCTGCACGCGTTGTAACAACTTATCCAGGAAAAACTTCTGATTTGGACGAAGTTTTAGGAATAAGTAGGCTTATTAAAGTAAAGAGAGCATCCTGCGCATGGGAAAGGAATCCGAGCATAGTAACAACTAATATAATAGCATCTGCTCTTTCAGCAAGCGAAACTTTAAAAATTCTGGATGAAAGATATGGCGAGCCTTTTGATGGGATAATAAGGTATGAATCGAATTCAAAAAACAAGATTTTCTTCCAAAAAATTAGAAAAGATTAATTTACAAAATTTAATTGTGGAAGATAAGAGAGAGGTTTTAAAGGGATTCTGCAGAAAATTCTACGTTGAGGTTAGAAAAAGAGAGAGGGATGCAGAAAATTTGGGGAATGATATAATTAAAATTTCTTCGCTCTTCAAACCTTCCTTAAAAGAAGATAAATCTTTTGAAAGTGCGTTGGAAGAAATTTTGGAAAAAAAGCCTAAAGAGGAGATAAAACCTTCAAGTCAATGGTTTGGTTTTTTAGTAGGAAAATTAAAAGATAGTTCAATAAAATTCCATGTGAGCCAAATTAAAGAATCTTTCAAAAGAGATTTGCTCTCATCTTTAAGATTATCCTTTTCTAGCGATGAATTGGATTACAACTTCAAAAAATTTTTAAATTGGAACGAAAAGGATATGGAAGAATTGGTAAATAAAATTTCGAAAGAATGTTCTGAAGGGAAGAATTATTCGGAAATAAACTTAATGCTTGGAGTAAAAAGAGATTTGGTAGGACCTTATAAAATCATGCCCGAATTGTTTTTTTCTTACTATTCTCTCTTCTTCTCAGCAAAGCTTTTATATTCTACTGCTAAAACTAATTTTTCTCCTCCCACTGCCAGCATCGAAATTTATAGCTATTATCCCACAAATCACAACTTAAAATTTTTTACACAAATTTTAAATTCGAGGGAAATTGTTGAAGAATTTGTTTACGACTGGCCACTCCTTTTAAACTTTTTCCTTTTTTCGAATGAAATAGAAGGTTATTTAAGGAAAATGAGAAAAAGAAATAAGTTTTAGTTACAAAATAATTTTATGCCAGAATGCGAAAAGTGTAATGCATGCATTCCATATCCTGAGAACCCAACAGAACTTTATTGTTCAGTAGTTAAAAGAGTTCTTAGAAATAAAGAGGATATGGAAAAATATTCGAGGATATGCGGAATTGCTGAGGAATTATACATTCGACATTAACAAGAAGCTTGTGCCCCCAGCGGGATTTTCAGCTTAGCCTTTGAACCCGCGTCCCGAGCTCGAGAGGCTCGTATCCTTGGCCGGACTAGACGATGGGGGCACAAATAAAATTTGTATTTAAAATTTAAGTTTTATACGGACCCAATAAATTGTTTATGTTTTTAATTTCCAAGAATTTTTCAAAATCCAAATTTTTCCACCCATCATAATCTTTTTTGTCCTTAAAGTAAACCCAATTTTCTCCTGGAACTATTTCTTTTTCAGGAGAATAACATCTCACCTCATTTCTTTTTAGGAGCTCCGATAAGAAAACATTATCTTCTAAGTTAAAAGGATAACTTTCTATTTTTAGCAAATGATCTTTCACCTTTTTATCGAGCAAAAATATTCCTGTATTTGTGTATTCTCCCTCTCTAAGCCTAATTAAAGGCTTTTCAACAAACCTTTTTACCTCATTTTTCTCGCATTCGATCCTCCCAAATATGCTTTTGTCATAAGGGCTACCGAGTATAGTGACTGAATACTTATCCAATCCATCAACATGAAATTTTACGAACTTTTTAACGTCATAATTTATTATATCCGAACCATTAACTGAAAGGATGTTATCTTCGTTTATTATACCTTCTTTTATTCCAAATTTTATCGCTCCTCCCCTTCCCAACCTTCTGTCTTTCGGCTCCTCTATGAATTTAAATTCTATGCCACTATAATTTTCTATTTCTTTGCATCTTTTCTTCACAGCCTCAGGCTCAAACCAAAGTGTAATGTAAAACTTTCTTATTCCAGAATCAACGTACTTTGCCAAGACCCAATCAAATATAGGCCTGGAATTTATACCAACCTCTATCATCCCTTTTGGAAATTTTTCTTTTGTTAGTGTAGAAAGTCTTTTAGCCTCCCCTCCATGATGAATTACTACTGCTGTATTGTAGAGATAATTTTCTAAATCTTTCATAGAAAAAATTATGTTACCTAAACTTTAAATTTATGGCCCCGCTGGGATTCGAACCCAGACGAGCTGGTCCGAAGCCAGCCAGGCTATCCTATTACCTCACGGGGCCAAAAATAATTTGGATTTTCAAGTATTTTTACTTAAAAGATTTTTGGGACAGTTAAATATTTTTCTTTGATGCCACTTCTGTTTTTCTTCGCATTCCGATTTACATTATGAAAAGAGTAAGTAAATTGTCTTTGAATGTAGAGAGGAAAGCTTGAGTTGATGTTAACGCTAAATATTATGGGAAAGTTTTAGAATGGGAAAAAAGGCGAAATACACTACTGCAAAAAATTAAAATTCACTCAACCCATAAGGGGGAATAAAGTAACTTCTTTTCGATCATCTTTAGCTCCTCAATTTTTTGTAAGTGTTCGGGGTCTGTAAGCGAAGTAGAAAGGAGGTTGTTCTTCTGGTCTGAAAGGATATTTAATTTTCTCTTAAGTTTTTGTGTCTCTTCCATCATAGATTTAATTTTACTACTAAAAATTCTCAGTTCAGGAGTCTCGTTCATTTCCCCAATTATATTTTTCAGCTTATGAATAATTTCTTTGTTGGGCATGCTCCTTACTACTATTTTCCCCTCTTTTACATCGAAGATTCCATAGTCCAAGTTATTATGGAACTTCTCGAGAAGAATTCTTTTTATTTCATGTTCTTGGTAGAAGAATAGTGGTGGATCTTCTGTAGTAGCCCTTATGAAAAGGTCTTTTAAGGATGGATGATGCCGGTTTAAATACATTCCAAAAATTTTGCGAGCTTCTTTATCTTTACCCAAAACGTACCAAGCATTTGGGTTCATTTTGTATATTCCATACTCGAAAACTTTCTCCTTGCTTACAACCCTATATACCTTTTTATCTAAAAATTTTTCAGAGTCTATTACTTGAATAGGCGCAAAAAATTTATCTTCACTTTTCCTTTGAACGTAAATAATTCTATTCAATTTCACAAAATACAACTACCAACTCGTCTTTAAATACTTTACTATATTTGGGAAGAAAATTTTTTAAGGCTGCACGGATTTTTTGAAATAAATCCGAAAGAAAGGAGTATCCTTAGGTGCGCCCCCGGTGGGA